>CAZKRQ010000261.1:0-3239 GCA_964555125.1 uncultured Oscillospiraceae bacterium | reverse complement strand
AGCTGTGCACAGTGATCGCCGCCGCCATTATGGCGGTGGGCACGGCGGTGTTCATGGTGTTTCCCGATTTTCTGCTCGGCCTGTTTCAGGCGAGCGACGATATGCTGGTCATCGGGAGACTCGCGCTGCGCGTAATCAGCCTCTCTTTTATTCCCGCCGCGATTTCGATCGTCGCGGGCAACACGCTCTCCGGCATCGGCAACGGCATGATCAGCATGACCAACTCGATCCTGCGCCAGCTCATCGTGCTGTTGCCCAGCGCATATTTTCTCGCGCGAAGCTTCGGGCTCGACTCGGTCTGGTACAGCTTTGTGATTGCGGAGATCGTTTCGCTGACGTTTACGCTGTTGATGTTCACGCGGGAATACCGCCGGAAAATCAAATCGATGCTCCCTGACGACGGCGTGGAGGTGCGTGAGGCCCAATCCGCATAGCCATAGCGGCGGCGAAATAAGCAAAAAAACGGAAAAGCGCGAAGGAGGCTTCCTTCGCCGGCGGTGAAAACGGAAAAATGATGGACTATGAAAGTGCGCTCGCCTATATACACGGTATTTACCGGCGGGGTAAGAAGGACGGCCTCAAGCGGATCACGGAGCTGCTCGCGCGGCTCGGCGACCCGCAGAAAGAGCTGAGGATTATTCACGTCGCGGGAACAAACGGAAAGGGCTCGGTCTGTGCGATGCTGGCCGGGATGCTGCGCGAGGCGGGGTATCGGACGGGCCTGTTCACGTCGCCGTATATCGAGCGGTTCAACGAGCGCATCCGGCTCAACGGGGAGGAAATCGCCGATGAGGCGCTCGCGGCGGTCACGGAAAGCGTGCGGGAAGAAGCGGAGAAGATGGAGATCCTGCCCAGTGAATTCGAGCTGGTGACCGCGATCGCGCTCGCCTATTACCGCCGGGAGCGCTGCGACGCCGTGGTGCTGGAAACAGGGCTCGGCGGGCTGTATGACGCGACGAACGCGGTGCCCGCACCGGTGCTCGAGATCATCACCTCCATTGACTATGACCACAAAAAAGAGCTGGGCGATACGCTGGCCTCGATCGCGGCGCACAAGGCGGGCATCCTGAAGCCGGGCGGCGTCTGTGTGACCTGCGAGCAGCCCGCGCAGGCCGCGGCGGTCATCGCCGGGCGGTGCCGCGCACTCTCGATTCCCGAAATCGTGGTGCCCGCCGCGGAGCTGTGGCCGCGGGAGGCGAACCTGCACGGCCAGCGCTTTCTCTATAAGGGAGAGGAATTCTTCGTCTCGCTGGCGGGCGATTTTCAGCCGCTCAACGCCGCGCTGGCGATCGAGGCGGCGCGGGAGCTCGCCGGGCGGGGATTCCCGCTTCTGGGCGGGCCGGCAATACGCCGCGCGCTTGCGACAGCGCAATGGCCCGGGCGGTTTGAGCTTTTGGCAACAAATCCGATCTTTGTCGTGGACGGCGGCCACAACCCCCAGGGCGTGGCTGCGGCCGTTCGTTCCGCAAAGAGTCTGCTTGCGGGGAAGAGCATCACCGTGCTCGTCGGTGTGATGGCAGACAAGGATTTTTCACATATGTTTGAGCTGATCGACACGATCGCGACGCGCTATGTGGCGACGGCGCCGGACTATCCGCGCGCCATGCCCTGCGGCGAGCTCGCGCGTCAGCTCTCCCGTTTGGGCAAACAGGTGGAAACCGCGCAGACAGTGGACGACGCGGTTAAAGTGGCAACAGAGCTTGCTTTGAAAGATCACAACGGCGCCGTGCTCGCGCTCGGCACCCTTTACATGGTGGGTGACGTGCGCCGCGCGGTCAGACAACAGATAGGAGAAGAAAAGTGAGCTATAAAGTCAAACGCATTACCACGATCGGGATGCTTGTCGCGATGGAGGTCGTTTTGTCGCGCTTTCTCTCGATTACCATCCCGCCGGGACCCGAATATCTCATTAAAGTCGGCTTTTCGTTTTTGCCCGTTTCGGTCGCGGCCATGCTGTACGGCCCGGTGTGGGGCGGCGTGTGTTACGCGCTCGGCGATATTGTCGGCACGCTGCTGTTCCAGCCGGGCTCGGTCTATTTCCCCGGCTTTACGTTTACGGCCTTTGTGAACGGGGCCGTCATCGGGCTGTTCCTCTATGAGAAAAAGATCAAGGCGCTCAACTCGTTTCTCGCCGCGGCCGTTTCGCAGGTCGTGTGCAGCCTCGGCCTGAACACGCTGTGGCTGTTTGTCATGTACAAGACGGCGGTCGTCGCGATGATCCCCGGCCGGCTGATCAATTCGGCGGCCATGATTGTGGTGCAGACGATCGTGGTGCTCGCCATGGGGCGGTTGATGGATCGGTATCTCAAGAAGGTTGCGGGGGAGCGCACGCGCGACCTGCGCTTGAAGGCCCGGCAATATTTTAAGGAAAAGCCGGCGCTGCGGGCCGAGGTCAGCGCTCGGCTGACAGAGAATCTGCTCGCGACGGAGGAGTATAAACAGGCCGGGACGGTTTTTGCCTTTGTCGGCACGGAACGGGAGATCGACACGCTCCCCCTGCTTGCGCGGATGCTCGCGGACGGCAAAGCTGTGTGCCTGCCCATCACGGAGGACGGCGAAAGGATGAGCGTGCGGGAGATCCGCTCGACGCAGGGGCTTGTCAGCGGCAAATTCGGCATTCTCGAGCCCCCGCAGGACGCGCCCGAGGTGGAGGCGGAGAAGGTCGACCTGGCGCTGGTGCCCTGCTCGGTGTGCGACCGCGCGAAGCGGCGCATCGGCAAGGGCGGCGGCTATTATGACCGCTGGCTGGCGTCCTGCCGGGCGTATAAGGCGGCGCTTTGCCCGTCGGCGCTCGTGTATGCGCGGGTGCCGCAGTTTGACCACGACGTGCCGATGGACATGGTCGTGACCGAGAAAAAGGTGCTGCGCTGAGAAGAGCGCCGTCTGCCGAAAAGCCGGCGCGGGCGGGCCGCTTTCCATTCGAGCCGGCGAGCAAGTTGACAGGCGGCGGGCATTCGGATATAATGGCAGACAGAAGGGCGCTGCGACAAGCGGTTAGCCCAAATGCTTTAAGTTTCTAAAAAGACCTTAGAAACCGTCACTTGGCCGAGTGGCGGTTTCTGCTTTTTACAATAATCGTGACTGTGAAAGCCCCGATGTGAAATGTAATCCGCATGGCCTCACCCCCTGCGTCGTCGCGTGCACCACTCCCTCAAATGTGCGGTAAGCGCACATTCTCGTCCGTTTTGCAGCTCCTCCTTTTCCCGAAAAGCCAAAATCGGGCTTTTCGGGAGAATAAA
>CAZKRQ010000260.1:0-3251 GCA_964555125.1 uncultured Oscillospiraceae bacterium | reverse complement strand
CTTTATCAACCTCGACTTCGCGGATGTCTCCGCGATCATGACCGATTCGGGCTATGCGCACATGGGCGTCGGGCGCGCGGCGGGCGCGGACAAGGCCCAGCTCGCCGCCGAGATGGCGATCTCGAGCCCGCTGCTTGAGACGACAATCAACGGCGCGAAGGGCGTGCTGATCAACATCACCGCCTCGCCCGACATCGACCTCAACGACGTCTCGCTCGCGGCCTCGATGATCACCGACGCCGCCGACCCCAACGCGAACATCGTCTGGGGCGCCGCGTTCGACGAGAACTTCACCGACGAGATGATGATCACCGTCATCGCGACCGGCTTTGAGTCGCACGAGGCCATGCCGGCCGAGGAGCCCGCGCCCCCGGAGGTGACCTTTACGCCCGAGCCGGCCAGGCCCACGGCGGAGGAGCGCATGAACGAGGTCGAGAAAAACGTGTATGAGAAGGATGATCTCGACATCGGCGAGCTCATCAGCATTCTCAATAAGAATACCCGCAACGACAACATGAACTGAAACGGCAGGAGTGAGCGCAGATGAGCGAAAAGCTGTATCACATCGCGCTGTGTGCCGAGGACCTGGAGGGCGCGCAGTATGCGATCATCGCGGGCGATCCGCAGCGTATTCCCAAGATCGCCGGATATTTTGACGATCCCAGGCCGCTGGGCTGCAACCGGGAATACAATGCCTGGCTCGGCTCGCTGAACGGCCGGAAGGTCGTCGCCATGAGCCACGGCATCGGCGGCCCCTCGACGGCGATCATGATCGAGGAGCTGTTTCAGCTCGGCGTGCGCACCTTTATCCGTGTCGGCACCTCGGGCGGTATGCAGCAGAAGGTGCTCGCGGGGGACGTCGTGATCGTCAACGCGGCCATCCGCGCCGAGGGTACCTCGCGGGAGTATCTGCCCATTGAATTCCCGGCGGTGTCCGACCTAGATGTGACCTGGGCGCTCAAACAGGCGGCGGCGCAGCGCGGCGTGCGGCATCATGTCGGCGTCGCGCAGTGTAAGGATTCTTTTTATGGCCAGCATGACCCGGCGCGTATGCCGGTGTCGTATGAGCTTTTAAATAAATGGCAGGCGTGGATTCGCGGCGGCGCGCTCGTCTCCGAGATGGAGAGCGCGGCGCTCTTCACCGTCTGCGCCACACTCGGCGCGCGGGCGGGCGCGGTCATGCTTTGCGTCTGGAATCAGGAGCGCGCGGCGGCCGGTTTGCCCAACGACAGCTGTCACGACACCGAGGCCGCGATCGCGGTTGCGGTGCAGGCGGTCAGGAATCTAATCACCACGGAGGAATTGCTTTGAGTCAGGACAATTATCGCGAGGACACAACCGGCGTTTATGACGCGGCCGGGGACGACGAATACGACGAGGAGTTCGCCATCAAGGGCTCGCTGTTTGGCTTCAGCAAAAAGGCCGTGCAGCAATATGTCGATGAGATCACAAAAAATTTTTCCGAACGGGAGGCCGAGCTGCTCGAGCAGATCGACAAGCTCACCTATAACAACAGCGCTTTAAACGCGCGCGTGTCGGAGAGCGAGAGCCGAATGGGGAAGATTCGCGCCCAGCTCGCCGAAAATGAGAGCAAGATGCAGGCGGTCGCTCAAAAGGAATCCGCCTATGCGGGCGCGAACGCGTCGCTGCGCAGCGAGATGGAAACGCTGCGCGGACAGCTGGACACGGCGAACAACCGGCTTGACGCGGTGCAAACTGCCTATGACAAGGAGCTCAAAACCACCAAGAGCCTGCGCGATGGCCTCGAAACGGCCCAGGCACATGCCGGGAAGGCGGCGGCTGAATTGGAGGAGCTCAAAACCCGTCTGGAGCAGACGGAGGAAGAGCTGCGCGAGAAAAACGAGCGGCTCGACGCATTGCAGACGGGCGCCGAGGACTCTGCAAAAAAAATCGAGAGCAGCGAGAGCGAGATCGCCGCGCTGAAGGAGCAGGTGTCGTCGTCGCGCAGCGAGCTCGCGGTCGTGAAAGGTGAGAGCAATCAGCTGAAGGAGGCCAACGCCCGTATGCGGGGCGACGCGGCCAAGCTGCGCGACGAGATCACGCGGCTCGAGGCGCATGTGCGGGATCAGGAGGAGGCTTCCCTTGCGGCAACGGCGGCGCTGGATGACAAAGAGCATGTGCTTGTCGAAAGAGAGACCAGAATTTCCGCTCTTGAAGCGGAGCTTTCAGAGCAGCAGAGCGCCCTGTCCGCCGCGAAGAAGGACGGGGAGTGTCTGCAAAGCGAGCTGGATGCGCGCAATATCGAGTTGATCGAGGTCAAGCACGCTCTGGATGAGGCTTCGGGCGCTCGAGACGGCTTGTCGGCCGAGCTCGCGCAGACGAAGGACGAGCTCGCCGATGCGAAGAATGATCTCGAGCTCACCCGCAACGAAATGCAGCGCGCGCAGGAATCTCTCGCGGAAGCGGCCGCGGCGCGCGACACGTTGCACGAAGAGCTGGACGGTTTGCAGCAACAGCTTGCGCAGACCACTGGGGAGAGGGATGCGTTGCGCAGCGCGCTTGATCAGAGCAACGCCAATATCCTGGAGGCGAACGAGACCATCGAGACGCTCAACAACGATATAGACGAGATGCAGCGCGAGAATGAGTCGTTTGCAGCGCGCATTGACGAGCTCGCCGCCCGCGCCAATGAGCTGACGACGTCTCTTGAGCAGGCAAAGGATGAAAACACGGCGCAATGCGCGCAGCATGAAGACGAGCTCGCCGCGCTGCGCGAGCAATTGACGTCTGAAAAGGCCGCATCCGCCAAAGCGCTGGAGGAGGAAAAACAGGCTCTGACCGCGCAATATGAGGCGAACAGAGCGGCGGACAGAGAGCAGTTTGAGGCGGAAAAGTCGGCGTTGGCCGATCGGTATGAGGTAGACAAAACCGCCGATAGAGAGCGGTTTGAGACGGAAAAATCGGCGTTGGTTGACCAGTATGAGGCAGATATTCAGGCGTGGTCCGACAAGTATGACGAGGACATACAGGTTTTGACCGACCGCTGCACGGCGATCACGGAGCAGTGCAATGCCGATGTTCAGGAGCTGACGGATCGCTGCAACGCCGAGCTGCGCGCGCAGGCCGAGAAATATGAGGCGGAGGCGAGTGAGCTGCGCCGCACGAACGATGAGAATATCGCCAATTATGCCTCCAAGTTCGACGAAATGAGCGAGCAGCTGAACAAGACCACGCAGGCTCTCGAGGATCTGGGCCGCCAGAAAGCGGAGTCGGAGGCGCAGCTGAACGGC
>CAZKRQ010000259.1:0-3262 GCA_964555125.1 uncultured Oscillospiraceae bacterium | reverse complement strand
CTTCTCAAAGGCCATCTCGCTGAAACTGATGAGCAGCCCGTCCTCAAAATAAAGGTTCTCCTTGTCGATATATCCCTGCTCGGCCAGCTCGTCAAAGGTGCCGGTCAGCGGCTCAAGGCCCCGCCCCGTCGACGCGAGCCAGACAATCGCCTCTTTCTCGCCGTCCGTCAGGTTTTCGCAGGCGCTCAGGTCAAACGCGAGATAGGTCGCGCCGCCGTTGAGGCCGCTGTCGACCGACCAGAGATCGTCGATAATTTTGAGGTAAAACCCGACGAGGTCCTCCCCCTCCTCTATTTCCGCCGTCTTTACACCGCCAATCTGCGCGGGATAGCTCTCGAGAACGCTGCCGTTATAGCCAATTGTGAGCCGTTTGCCGGGCGCGAGCGCCCCGTCGTCGTAGTCCGCGAGGGCGCCGTCGCGCGCGATCCGATAAAGGCCGCCGTCCTCCTGCGCGACCAGCACGCCGTCCGGCTCCGTCGAAACGATCACGCCGCGCAGCGTCGCCTCCGGCTGCGGGCCCTCCTGCGGCATAGGTCCTTCGGCCGCGCAGGCGGCGAGCGCGAACACAGCCAGCAGCATGAACAGCGTCAAAAAGATTTTTTTCATTCCGAAGCCTCCTCAGCCGATTTCCTCGAGCAGCGCGCGCAGCGTCTGCGGCAGCTCGAAATACACCATATTTTGATCGAAATAGCCAAAATCCGCGTAGCAGTTCAGCCAGATCGAGAGCCCGTTGGTCAGCCGTATGCGCACGACGGTGAGGTCCTCCGCCAGCTCCTGGGACACCCTTTGCTGCTCCAGCTCGCCCGCGGCGCCGAAAACACGGGCCTGAAACTCGTCGTTGCCAAAGCCGGTGAGCCCGCTCCAGCTGTCATAAAAGTCTTCGATCGCCCCGCGATCCTCGAGAGAGCCGGTGACCCGCCTGCGATTCCAGTCGGTCGTCTCGATCGCCGCAATATCCTGCGCGCTTTCAACGCCGTAGAGCGCGAGAAGCGCGCGCATGGGCGTCTGCTCCTCCTTCGCCGTGCCGGTCTCGATATAGTTGCAGAACAGCAGATAGCGCCAGCCGTCCTCAAACCGCCCCGCGAGCAGCGCCTCGCCCATGTCCCGCACCCTGTGCAGCGCGACCGGCTCGCCGCTGTCGGCCTGTGCCTGCGCAACCGGCTCGCCCGCAGCGCTCTCGGGCGGCGGCGCGCCGTCATACGGCGACTCGACCGCCTCATAGATGCGCCCGTCGTATGTCACCAACATTATTGGCTTCAGCATTGAGTCGTATTCGCCGCCGTATCCGTCGTTTGGCGCGGCGCCGCTCTCCGTATCACTGCTGCTTTCGGCGCTCTCGGGGGCGGCCGCGTCGTTCTGCCCCGCCCCGGCGCTCAGCTTCATGCCGCGCAGCAGCCAGGGCGACGAAAGCGCCAGCACGATCGCGACGCAGGCGGCCGCCGCGGCCCAGCGAACCCAGACCGGCCGCGCGGCGCGGCGCTCTTCATCGGCCTGGGCGATAAACCTGTCGTCGATGCGGCCGATGGCCTCAAAAAGCTGTTCCCCGTTCACATCGCCACCCCCTCTCGCTCCAGCAGAGCCCGCAGCCTGTTTCGGCTGCGCATCAGGCTGGATTTGACCTTGCTCTCGCTGACCCCGCAGCGGTTCGCGATATAGCCGACACTGTCGGCGTAAAAATAGCGCCGCACGAAGAAAACGCGATGCTCGCGCGCAAGCCCTGCCAGAAACTGATTGACCAGCGTCGTCAGCTGCTGCCCGTCGATCTCCGTCTCCACGCTGCGCCGGTTATCGGGCACGCATTCCTCCAATTCGTCGATCAGGCAGGGCAGCTCACCCGCGCCCCTCTTCTCCGCGTGCAGCGCGCGAAAGCGGTTGAGGGAGAGATTGCGGGTGATCCTGGCGAGAAACGCGCCGAGCAATCCCGGCCGTTCACTGGGCATGGCGTTCCATGCGCGCAGCCATGTGTCGTTGACGCACTCGTCCGAATCCTCGCGGCTGTGCAGGATATTAAAGGCGATCGCGCCGCAATAGCGGCCGTATTTTCTGTCGGTCTCCGAAATGGCGTTTTCCGACCGGGCCCAGTACAGATCGACGATGTCGCTGTCCTCCATCCTTCTTTTCCCTCCGTTTTTTCTGTGTCTCTAATATAAAAGACCCGGCCGCGCCCCATTTCGTTGCGCGGGCCGGATATTTTTTTCGGGTTTCTTTGAAAATCTCCGCCCGGTTTAAAACAGGCGCCTGCCGCAGCGATGGCAGAAACGGCTCCCCGGCGCCGACGGCGCGCCGCAATAGGGGCACAGCGCCGTGCGGCCGTCCGTCTCCGGGGCAAGGTATTGATAAAAGGGCGCGCGCCAGTTGGCGGCGAGCGGGCAGTCCTCCCGCGCCGAGCGGTTGATCGCGCGCAGCGAGACAACATACATCACGACGACAAAAACAAGGAAAATCACGGTATAGTACCAGCCGTCGACCGACAGGCAAAAGTCATAAAACCCGTGCATGAGGGTGGGGATCACAAGGCTTTTCGCGAGCGCCGCCCGCTTGCCCCGCTCGTTGCCGACGCACTCGCACGCCTTGGCCTGGCCGAGATATAGCCCGGTAAACACGCCGCAAAACCCGTGCAGCGGCACCGAGAGCACCGCGCGGGTGAGCGCCGTGCCGAAGCCGTACATCAGCACATACAGCACGTTTTCGAGCGCCGCGAAGCCCAGCGCCGAGCTGGCGGCGTAGACCACGGCGTCAAAGCGGAAATTAAAGGCGGGGTGACGCCATGTAAAACCGACGGCGACGGCGCGCTTGCAGTACTCCTCGGTGAGCGCGACGATCAGAAAATTGTCTATAAACACAAAGACGGGGCTTTCTTCGGACAGGAACAGCCCGAAGAGCCGCGTCAGCAGCAGCTCCACGCCCATAGCGGCGAAGGTGCTCAGCGCCCCGAATACAAACAGGCGCAGGATCAGCCCCGGCGGCTCCTTCTCGATCCTGTCCTTATTATATACATAGATCATCAGCGCAATCGCGGGCACCAGCGCCGCAACAACTAAAAACATCATAAGCCTGTTCCTCCATATTTGCCGCGAGAGGCAGAATAAACGAAGCGCGCCCGACCCTGTGCAGAACGTATTCTTCGTCTGTGTCCTTTTCCCGCATCCCGGCGCGCACGGCGGCCTGCCGCGCGATCATTACGCGCAGCGAGAACGCGCCCTCCGGGACCGGCGCCTCAACTCGAAAGCCCTCCGCGGTTCCCTCAGAGCCATAAGCGGGC
>CAZKRQ010000258.1:0-3277 GCA_964555125.1 uncultured Oscillospiraceae bacterium | reverse complement strand
AACAGCTGCGAAAACTGGTCGCGCTGCTCGTCATCGCCGCCTTTGCCTTCGCCGGCTTTTTGTATCTTCGCGAGCAGGCGAGCGCGCCCGCGCCGTCTTTGCAGGAGGAGGCGGGGCCTGTACGGCAGCCCGATTCGCGGGGGCCCGATGAGGCCGAACCGCCTGACGAAACGGGCGCGCCGCAGCAGAGCCCGGCGCTGGCGCGGGACGGCAGCTATACGGATAGGGACGACGTCGCGCTGTATCTGCACCTTTACGGCGAGCTGCCCGGCAACTTTTTGACCAAACGGGAGGCGCAGGAGCTCGGCTGGGACAGCGCGAAGGGGAATCTGGACGAGGTCGCGCCCGGCATGAGCATCGGCGGCGACCGCTTTGGCAATTATGAGGGCCTTTTGCCCGAAGCGCAGGGGCGGGCATGGTATGAGTGCGACATCGGCTATGAGGGCGGCTACCGCGGCGCGCAGAGGCTCGTGTATTCCTCGGACGGCCTTGTCTATTACACGGAGGATCACTATGAGACCTTTGAGCGGCTCTATTGAGCGGGGGGCGCCGGAAATGGATTTTATGGCGTTGGATGTTTGCGGCGCGGAAAATGCCGGCGAGCTGCACGATCGCTTCGCGGCGGCGCTTCAGGCGCCCGCCTGGTACGGGCGGAATCTCGACGCGCTGTACGACCTGCTCTGCGCGCGCAGCGAGCGGACGGGGCTTCGCCTCGTCTTCAGCGAGAGGGGAAAAGCGCCGGAATTTGCGCGCTATCTGCGCCGCGCCCGCCGCGTCTGCGCCGATGCGGCGGCACAAAATCCGCTGCTTCTCTATGAGGAGTGGGAGCGGACAGGCGCGGAAAAGACGGCGGCCGTCTTTGTGTTTGACGGCTATGCGGATTGGGAGCCGGCCTATCTGTGCGCCGAGCTGCGCGGCGCGGGCTGTGCGGTGAGAACCGTGGGACCCGGCGGCGCGCCGGTGCGCTCGATGGGCGGCTTCTGCGTGACGCCGGATTTCGCGGCGGAGAGGCTGGCCTGCGAATTCGACCTGCTGGTGCTGCCGGGCGGCAAGGCGTGGTCGGAGGAAAAAAACGATTCGGCGCTGCCCCTTGTCGCGCGGTCGGTGCGCCGCGGCGTCCCGGTCGGCGCGATTTGCGACGCGGCCGGGTTTCTCGCCGCGCACGGCTTTCTCGACCGGGTGCGGCACACCGGCAACACCCTCGCCGGGTTGAAGGCGCTCGCACCCGGCTATCGCGGCGAGGCGCTGTTCGAGGAGAGGCAGGCCGTTTCAGACGGCGGCATTGTCACGGCGAACGGCTCGGCGGCGCTGGAGTTTGCGCGCGCGCTGTTGCTGCTGCTCGGCGTCAAAACTGGAGAGGAGCTGGAGGCGTGGTACCGCCTGCACAAACGCGGCTTTTACCCCTCCTGACCGTCTGAAAGGGAAGCGGCGGGGTCAATGCCGAAAACGAATGGTTCCGTCCTCACGCATCTCCTCGATAACGGCGAGGGATTCGACCCGGATTCCCTGCCGGCGCAGCGCGTCGCCGCCGCTCTGAAAGCCCTTTTCTACGGCGAAGCCGCAGCCGATCAGCGAGGCGCCCGCCTGCCGGACGAGGTCGATCAGCCCAAACGCGGCCTGGCCGCGCGCGAGGAAATCGTCGATAATCAATACCCGGTCGCCCGCGCCGAGATAGTCGGCGCAGATCTCGATGTTGTATACCTCCCCCGCGGTGTAGGAGCGCACCTCGGCGGTGTAAAGGCGGCCGCCGACGTTGCTGTGCGCCCGCTTTTTGGCGAAGAGCATCGGCACGCCGAGCCGCGCGGCGACAAGGCCGGCGATCGCGATGCCCGAGGCCTCCACCGTTAAAACCTTGGTCGCGCCGCGGCCAAACAGGCGAACAAATTCGTCCGCGAGCGCGCCGCACAGCGCCATATCGACCTGATGGTTGAGAAAGCTGTCGATTTTGAGCACGTTGCCGGGCAAAACACGCCCCTCGCGGAGGATGCGCTGTTCCAACAGTTCCATTGCAGAATCCCTGCCTTTTTCGGTGTTTTTCTTTAGTATAGCTCACGGGGGCGAATTCGGTCGATTGTGTTTTTATGGTGGGATGTGCTATAATCAAGCCGTCGAAAAAAAGACGCGCCGCAGTCTTCTGCCGCGCAGAAAAGATTTGACTTTTTATCAGACGGGCCCGGGCTGAAATACGGCCCCTGCCTGTGAAAAGGAGGATAAAAATGAAGGAAGGAAAGCGCAGATTCCGCAATCGCATCAACGAGCAGTCCTCGGCGCCGGGATTTGCGGCGCTGCTGGCGCTGTTGTCGCTCGCGTGCGTCATGGGGGCCTACTGGCCGGTCAACTTTATCGAGATGCCGCCGGCCGGAGAAACGACCGCTTATCTTGTCTTTAATATTCAGAACGGGCTGCGCGTCGCGCTGCTGTTCCTCGCTGTCGCGATGGGCGCGATTTCCAGGCGCACCACCGTTTTTGCGGGGATTTTCGCGATCCCCGCGTGCTTATACTATTGTATAGAGCGCAGCGGCCTGCTGCAATTTCTGCTCTTTTACCGGGATCAGAGCATTTTTACGGTGTATGAGAACAACCCGCATTATTATTCCGGCCTCAATCTGGCCCTGATCGTGCTCGTCACCGTATTCGCCCTGTTGTCGATGTGGTCTTTCCCCATGCTCTGCTTTCACCGCACGCGGCATAAGGCACTCAATGAGGTGATTTTGGTGCTGGCGTTTTTTGCGCGTCTCGCGTTTTCCTGCGAGCACGTGCTTCGCTTTGAGCTGCCGCTCTATCGGTCGGGCGTTTACGCGCTCGCCGATATGACCTATGCGATTCTCGAGCACGCCGCCGGGGTGTTGTTTTTCGCCTCGATGATGGTGCTCGCGCTGGCGATGCGCAAGACCGAGGTTATGCCGAAAGAAAAGAAGGGGACGGCGCCGGAGCCGGCGCAGACTCCCATTCTGGAGCAACCGCGCGGGGATTCATCTCCGCAGGAGGCTGTGGTCGTTGCGCCGGAGCCTGCCGCAGTGTCGGAGGCTGAGCCCGCGCCGGTGAGCGCGGAGCCGGAAACCGCCGGGGAGACGGCGGCGCAGCGGGCGGAGGAGTCCGCGCCCGAACAAAAGCCCAGACGTGGGCGGCCGCGCAAGGCGCCGGCCGCGCCGGAGCAAACGGCGGAAACGGGAGCTGCCGCGGTGTCGGAGACTGAACCCGCGCCGGTGAGCGCGGAGCCGGAAAACGCCGGGGAGACGGCGGCGCAGAAGTCGACGGAGGAGCCCGCGCCCGAGCA
>CAZKRQ010000257.1:0-3297 GCA_964555125.1 uncultured Oscillospiraceae bacterium | reverse complement strand
CTTGCCCGAGATCCGCTCGATATGCTTGATGATATTCTGGATCGTGTCGACCTCGAACAGGTTGTCGACCCCCTGGCAGATGCAGGCCAGGCGCTCGAGGCCCATGCCGGTGTCGATATTGCCGCGCTCCATCCTCTCATAGTGGCCCTCGCCGTCCGAGATAAACTGGGTAAAGACGAGGTTCCAGAACTCGACATAGCGGTCGCAGTCGCAGCCGACGGCGCAGGTCGGCTTGCCGCAGCCGTATTGCTCGCCGCGGTCGAAATAGATCTCCGAGCAGGGGCCGCAGGGGCCCGAGCCGATCTCCCAGAAGTTGTCCTCCCGGCCCAGCCGCACCATATGATCGGGCGCGACGCCGACCTCCTTTGTCCAGATGTCGTAGGCCTCATCATCTTCCTCGAACACCGAGACATACAGCCGGTCGACCGGCATTTTGATGACCTCGGTGATGAATTCCCACGCCCAGCGGGTCGCGTCCTTTTTGAAATAGTCGGCAAAGGAGAAGTTGCCGAGCATCTCAAAAAAGGTGCCGTGACGCGCGGTTTTGCCGACGTTCTCGATGTCGGGCGTGCGAATGCATTTCTGGCAGGTGGTCGCGCGGTTGCCCGGCACGTGAGCCTGGCCGAGAAAATACTTTTTCAGCGGAGCCATGCCCGAATTGATGAGCAGCAGGCTCTTGTCGTCCTGCGGCACAAGCGGAAAGCTGTCCATCCGATAGTGCTCTTTGCTCTGAAAAAAGCTGAGGAACTGCTCGCGCAGCTCGTTGAGTCCTGTCCATTCCATCGTGTCTTCACCCTGTCCCAAAATTTTTTTTGCTGAAAAATAATAGACCTTCGCCCCGATTCTGGGACGAAAGCCTCTCTTCCGCGGTACCACCCAGCTTGCGCGCACAACGCGCGCCGCTCGCAGCGCCTTAACGCGGCGCGACGCCGTCCTCGTCGGACAGAGCTGGGCGGACGGCAGCGCGCGCTTTGCGGCATACGGCGAATCTCAGCCTCGTTCGCCGCTCTCTTTATGCCCGGGTTCGCGCCCTTTTCCGCTTCAACGCTTTTGCATCATATCAAGGCGCAATGGCCTAGTAGAATTATAGGGTCCCGCCCCTTTTTTGTCAATACCCGCAGCGGTGGATTTCGTCCGCGATGCGCGAAAAAACCGGCGCGGCGCTGGCATAGCCGTAGCCCTCGTCCTCCACCATAACCGTGACGACATAGCGGGGCTCCCGGGCCGGGAACCACCCGGTAAACCAGCCGATCACGATCTCGTCCCCCTCTTCGCTATAGCGCCCGGTCTGCGCCGTGCCGGTTTTCCCGGCGGCGCTCGTCGAGGAGGGCTGCGCGTTGGCGCCGGTTCCCTGCGCGACGACCTCGCCGAGATAACCGGCGACCTCATCCGCGCTGCGCGCCGAAAAAACCTCGCGCGTGGCGGACGGCGGCGCTGCCTCGCCCCCGACGCTCCGAATCAGCTTCAGATCGGTATATTCCCCGTGACGGGCGAGGCAGAGGGTCGCCGCCGCGACATGCACCGGCGTCATCAGCAGCCTTCCCTGCCCAAAGCAGTGCAGGCAGAGCTCCCCGCCGCTGTTGAACTGCGCGAGGGTCGGCGCGCTGCCCTCGGCGCTGCTGAACCCGTCCCACAGCGAGATCGCGCTGCCGAGGCGCAGATTTTGCCCCATATGATACAGCGGCTCGGGCCCCAGCCGCTGACCGAGCGCAATAAAATAGCAGTTGCAGGAATGCACCAGCGCCGATTCCATCGTCATCTCCCCGTGCGCGGTGCTGTCGTTACAGGTATAGGTGAAGCCGTCGACCTCGATGGCGCCGGTGCACTCATACTCAAACGCCTCGATCCCCGCGTTGATCGCGCAGGCGGCGATGAGCGGCTTGTAGATCGAGCCGACGTTATACGCCGCAAGGGTGCGGTCGAGCAGGGGGGAATCCTCCGCGTCCAGCGCGGCCGCCACATCGTTCTGGTCAAAATCCGGCCGGCTGACAAGCGCGCGCAGCTCGGCGCTCTCGCAGTCGACAACGACGATCGCGCCGCGCTCTATCAGGTCGTCCGCGGCGAATTCGCACAGCTTTTGTATGCGCTTGTCAAGGGTCAGGGCGATCCCCTCGGCGACCTCTCCCTCGTCGGTGATCCACGCGTTGCTGCTGTCGGTCGGCAGCCCCTGCGCGTTGACCTCATATTCCAGCACCCTTCTGCGCGTATGCGCGGAAAGGTAGTCGTCAAACAGGGCCTCGAGCCCCGCTACGCCGCCGCCCTCATAGCCCAGATAACCGATCAGATGCGGCGCGAGCGCCTTTTCTCCATAGCGCTGCGGCAGATAGACCGTCTGCACGAGCCCGTCCTCCGCCTCCTCGGACAGCGGGATCACAAAGGGCCTCGAGCCCTGCATCTGCTCGCGAAAGCTCTCGAGCGCGTCGTCGCGCACAAGCCCGTCGAGCCACGCCGCCGCGCCGGACGGATAAACGACCGCGTTGGGTTGCGTCTCGAGATCGGTCAGCTTTTCGCCCCGGCAATCGTAAAAATCAGGGCGCTGCACCGACACGGTCGTTTTGCGAAGCGTCTGGCTATCCGCAGAGGTCTCGAGAATGTCCTCCGTCATCATCACAAACAGCCTCGCCTGCAAAAGCATAAAGCCCGCCGTCATCACGCAAAACAGGATCAACAGCCTTTTCTTTGTCATCTCGTCGCCCTCTCTGCAACAAAAATTCACCCCGTTTATGCTTGGCACAAACGGGGTGAATTATGCAGTGCGCGATGGGAGGATTAATACATGCCGCCGCCCATGCCGGGATTACCGGCGGGCATCGGGTTTTCCTCGGGGATGTCGGCGACGAGCGCCTCGGTGGTGAGCACCATCGCCGCAACCGACGCGGCGTTTTGCAGCGCGGAGCGGGAGACCTTGGTCGGGTCGACAATGCCCTGCTCGATCATGTCGCCGTACTCCTCGGTCGCCATGTTCAGGCCGAAGCCGACCTTGCCGCTGGAAAGGATCTTATCGACGATCACCGAGCCCTCCAGGCCGGCGTTCTGCGCGATCTGGCGGACGGGGGATTCGAGCGCGCGCAGGACGATCTTCGCGCCGGTCTTTTCGTCGGCGTCCTCGGTGGCCGCGACGACCTTCTCGACCGCCGGCACCGCGTTGATGAACGCGACGCCGCCGCCCGCGACAATGCCCTCTTCCACAGCCGCCTTGGTCGCGGAGAGCGCGTCCTCGATGCGCAGCTTCTTCTCCTTCATCTCGATCTCGGTCGCGGCGCCGACGCGGATCACCGCCACGCCGCCCGCCAGCTT
>CAZKRQ010000256.1:263-3304 GCA_964555125.1 uncultured Oscillospiraceae bacterium | reverse complement strand
ACGACTCGACCGCCTTTTTCAGCTTTTTGCCGCCGCGGCTGACAAATTCCTCCTGACCGCGCACCTCGAGCGCGCAGTCCTCGTCGAAGGAGACGCCCGGCTTGTCGGCGCGCTCGCCCCGGGCAAAGACCAGACCCGCCATGATGAGCGCTTTCGCCTTTTCCCTGCTCTCGCACAGGCCCCGCCGCACGAGCAGCACATCCAATCGCTCCTTCACCCGTCCGTCTCCCCCGTCATTGCCCCGGCGAGAGACGCTGCGTCGAGGCGCAGGCTGCGCAGCTGCTGCTCGACCGTGTCGTGAGAAACGATCGGGTTCTCGACCGCGCAGATGCGATAAACGCCGCCGTAGCGTCTCCCATTCAGCGCCGCGAGGAAGTGCTCGGCGATGCCGCCCCGGCGCACGCCCTCCTCCGCAAAGACTATTTTATCATATTCCGCCGCGATTTTCACGGCCTCCTCATCGAGCGGAGCAATGAGATTCAGCTTGAGAATGTCGCACGCACAGCGCCGTTTGTCCAGCAGCGCGCAGGCGCGCCGCACCTGCGCAAACTCGCGGCCATAGGTGACAAAGAGGCGCTTTGCCCGCCGCTTTCCGTGCAGCAGCAGATCATAGGGCGCGCCGCTCGCCGCATAGCCGGCGATCTGCGGGTCGTCCGCGCCGCGCGGATAGCGGATCGCGCGCGGGCCGTCCCGCTGCGCCAGCTCCTCCAGCCACCATTCCAGCTCGGCGTAGTTGGCGGGCGACGCGACGGTGAAGCCCTCAATCGAGCTGAGCATCGCCGCGTCGAACAGCCCCTGATGGGTCTCGCCGTCGTCGCCGACCAGGCCCGCGCGGTCGACGGCGAGCATCACATCCGCGCCGCACAGCGAAACATCGTGGATAAGCTGGTCGTAGGCGCGCTGCAAAAAGGTGGAATACACGGTGAAGACCGGCTTTTGGCCGCCGCGCGCAAGGCCGGCGCAAAACGTGACGGCGTGCTCCTCCGCGATGCCGACGTCGAAAAAGCGGGAGGGAAACCGCTTGGCGAAATAGTGAAGGCCGGTCGCGTATTTCATCGCGGCCGTGACGGCGCAGATGCGGCCGTCCCTTTCGCCCAGCGCGCAGAGCTTTTTGCCGAACGAGTTGGAAAAGCTGTCGGCGAGAGAAATATCGGGATTGCCCAGCTCAAGGTCGAATTTCCCGACGCCGTGGTATGCCCCGGGATTCTCCTCCGCGAGTGCAAAGCCTTTTCCCTTTACAGTGTTGACATGCAGCAAAATCGGGCCCTCGAGCTGCTTCACGTTCTCGAGGATGCGGCACAGGTCGCCGAGGTCATGCCCGTCGACCGGGCCGACATATTTAAAGCCCAACTCTTCAAACAGCGTGCCCTGATAGATGCTGCGGCGGATCGCCGATTTGGATTTGAGCAGCTTGTCCTCCAGCCACGGGCCCACAACCCTGATCCGCTGCAAGCCCTGCTGCACCTTGCGCTTGAAGTTGGAGTAGTTGTAATCGGTGCGCAGATAGAGCAGATATTCGGCGAGGGTGCCGACGCTCTTGGAGATGGACATCTCGTTGTCGTTGAGAACGACGATGAGATTTTTGAGGGTGCGGTCCAGGTTATTGATCGCCTCATAGACCATGCCGTTGCCGAAGGAGCCGTCGCCGATGACGGCGATGGTCTTGCTATCGTCCCCCGTCAGCTGTTTGGCGCGCGCGAGCCCCAACGCGCCCGAGAGCGCCGTGCCGCTGTGGCCGGCGATGAAGGGGTCGCAGTCGCTCTCGGAGGGCTTGGGGAAGCCGGCGGGGCCGCCCCGCTTGCGCAGCAGCGCGAAGCGGTCCTGCCGCCCGGTCAGGAGCTTGTGGGTATAGCACTGGTGGCCGACATCGAAGAGTATGCTGTCGCGCGGGCAGTCAAAGACGCGGTGCAGCGCGACGGTCAGCTCGACCACGCCGAGGTTGGAGGCGAGATGCCCGCCGTTCCGGCTGATGGTGTCGATGAGCAGCGCGCGAATCTCACCGCAGAGCGCTTCGAGCTGGTCTCTATTGAGTTTTTTGAGGTCGCCCGGTTCCCGAATCTGCGCAAGCAAAGCTTCCATCTCTCAGTTGATCCTTATTCGTAATTGTTGCGCAAGCCGGCACAAAAACCCGGCTTTGTCGCCGAAGGCGCGCTCCAGCACGGCGGTCGCCTGCGCCGTCAGCACTTCGGCGGCCTCGCGGGAGCGCTCGAGGCCGATGAGCGCGGGATAGGTGTTTTTTTTCTGCCGCTCGTCGCTGCCGACAGGCTTGCCGAGCACCTCGGTGCTCGAGGTGCAATCCAGAATGTCGTCGACGATCTGAAACACCAGCCCGATCTTTTCTGCGTATTGATACAGCGCGGCGCGCTGCGTCTCGCCCGCGCCCGCCACGGCGGCGCCCATTGCAACGCTCGCGCCGAGAAGCGCCCCCGTTTTGTGCCGGTGCACCTCCTCGAGCTGCGCAAGGCTGAGGCTGCGGCCCTCGGCGTCGAGGTCGAGCTCCTGCCCGTGGATCATGCCGCGCACCCCCGCGCCCTCGCCCAGAATCCGGGCGCAGGCAACCGAGGACTCCGGAGGCTCGATCTCCGCGAGGGTATGAAACGCCAGCGTCAGCAGGCCATCGCCCGCGAGCAGAGCCGTCGCCTCGCCGTATTGCCGGTGGCAGGAGGGCTTTCCCCGCCGCAGAGCGTCGTCGTCCATGCAGGGCAGATCGTCGTGGATCAGCGAATAGCAGTGCAGCATCTCGAGAGCGGACGCGGCGAGCAGCGCGAAGCACTCTTCCCCGCCGCAGAGCGCGCACACCGCAAGGCACAGCACCGCGCGCACCCGCTTGCCGCCCCCGAGCAGGCTATAGCGCATCGCCTCGAGCACGCGGGAATCCCTTTCACCGCGCGTCAGCTCGTCCAGCTTTTGCTCAACCGCGCCTTGCCATGCCGTGTATTGTTCCTGATAGGTCATTTTTCCACCTCGTCGAATCGAACCGCAATTTCCTCGACGGTCAGCTTTGCCCTGTTCAAAAGCTCCTCGCAGTAGAAAATCAGCTC
>CAZKRQ010000256.1:0-253 GCA_964555125.1 uncultured Oscillospiraceae bacterium | reverse complement strand
GCCTCCGAAAACAGGCCGAGGGACTCGTCGAGGGTCGCGCTGCCCGAGGAGAGCGCCGCAGCGATCTCCTCAAGGCGCGCCAGCCCCTGCTCATAGGTGTATTCAAACTTCATTTTTGTGAACCTCCCTGACCTCGCAGTCCAAGCTGCCGTCCGCGAGCCGCAGCTCGATCTCGTCGCCGGCGCGTGCCTGCGCCGCCGAGCTGAGCGCGTGCCCGCGCAGCATGGCGACCGAATAGCCGCGCAGCAGCACC
>CAZKRQ010000255.1:0-3310 GCA_964555125.1 uncultured Oscillospiraceae bacterium | reverse complement strand
GGGCAAAGGCCGAAAGCCGCAGCACTCCTTGGTGGAATGCAAGGCTTGAGAACGCGGTAGCTGCGCTTTTTGCGTCAGATGCGGCCGCTTTGTTTTCTTATGGAACCACCGCTAAACTCCGGCCGCTCTTGGGCTCGGTTACGCGATCGAATGCTTGACCCGATCGTGCTCCTCCGCCCGCTTGCTGTCGTTAAAGCGGTCCAGTGTGCCTACCAGATACCCTGTGATGCGGCGGATTCTCTGAAACGGCTCTTTTGTCGTGTTGTAGGTGATGTCGATAAAATCCCCGTCCGGCTTTAACAGAATGTTTTTCAGATTGTGCCCATATTTGCTCAGGCCCCGCTCCACATAGGCCTCGATCTCTTTTCTTTCGAGCAGGGCTTCGTCGCCGTTGATCTCGACGCTGACTCCGTTGATTTGCATGTGCTTCTCCTTTTTGCGCCTGCGTTGGCCGCTGTTACTGTGACATCATTATAGCACCCCGCGCCGCCGTTTGCAAGACAAAAATCTAAATATTGTGTTAAAAGATGGATATAGACACTATATAATGTGTCGAAACAAGGAGGGCTTCGGCAGAGAGCACGGCGCGCGGCGGCGGCCCCGCGCTAGCGCGCCGAATCGCAAAAGGTGCTTTTCATCCATTGGCAAAACGCCTCGGCTTCCTCGAGCTGAGGATAATGCGCCGATTCGTCAAAGAGAATAAATTCTTTTGCGCCCTCCCCGGTCAGGCTCTGCAAATAGCGCTTCGCCGATTCGGGGGAGGTCATGCCGTCATATTTCCCCATCACAAAATAAACGGGCAGATCGATTTCTGTCACGAGCCCGGTGATCGGCCGGCGCAGCGCCTGCGCAATGAGCGCGTCCTGATATTGGATAGAAGCGGTATAGAAACGAATGACGTCCAGCAGAGTATATTCGGGCCCCCATAAAAATGCCTTTATATAATCCGCGTTTTCATCGATTTTTCTCGCGGCAAAGCCGTATTTACGAAGATAGTCTCTGGGCGCGATGGTCTCCCCGCACAAAACAGCCGGTTTCAGCCCTTTTAAATAGGCGGCGTCCGCCGTTTTTCCCGCGCTTTCGGCGGCGGCGATGCATTTTTCCAGGCTGATGCATTCGCTTTCGACGGTATCGGACATTTGCCCGATGCCGATATAGGCCTGATACAGGTCGGGCCTCCTTGCGGCCGCCATTGTCGCGATATAGGTCCCATAAGAATGCCCGACAAGAATGACCTGCTCCTTTTCCAGATACGCCTGCACATATTCCGTCAATGCGATTAAATCGCCGGCGTGGGTGGAGGCGGTTACCGCCGCGTAGTCCTCTCCGAATTCGTAGGATTTTCCGCTTCCCCGCTGGTCGTAGTGGACGATCGTAAAAGCTTCCTCCAGGCTTTTCTGGTAGCTTCTCGCGTATGGAATTTCAGAACAGCAGGGCCCGCCGTGGACGAACAGGACAACCGGGTTGCTTCGATCGCTTCCCCGAATCATGATTTGCAGGCGAACGCCGTTTATTTTTACCTTCGCGAGCTCGCTGATGCTGTTTTCGCCTTTTATGCAGGGGGTCCATGCGGGGCCAAGCATCCTGACGACGAGAAATAAAAGCAGCGCCACCCCCGCGATCTTCAAAGCTTTCCGCGACCTTTTGCCCATACTATCCACCTGCGCGTTCCGATTTACTGTTTTATTCTAAAGCAACACCCGCCGAAAAGCAACGCTTCGGCGGGTGTATGTTTTTTGACGAGAGCCCCCAGAAAGAGCTCTTTTCGGCCTGCCTCGCGGCGAAGCCGCCGGTTTCGGGCATAGACGGGGCCGCAGCGCCGTTAAAGGGTGCGGATTGCCTCGAGGGGCGAGAGCTTGGTCGCGCGGATGGCGGGGCTGAGGCCGGCGATCATGCCGACGAGCACGGCGAAGCCGAGGCCGAGCAGCGCGAGCCAGAGCGGGATCACCGAGACGGTGTCTCCGCCGCCGATGAGCATGTTGATCAGCTTCGAGAGCAGATAGCTCAGAGCCAGACCCAGCGCGCCGCCCGAGAAGCCGATGAGGCCCGCCTCGGTGAGGAACATCGAGCGGATATTGCCCAGCGAGCAGCCGAGCACCTTGAAAATGCCGATCTCCTTGGTGCGCTCAAAGATGCTCATCAGCATCGTGTTGGCGATGCCGATGGCCGCGACGATCAGCGACACGCTGCCGATGCCCGCGAGGATATACTGGATCATCTTGCTCTGCTCCTGCATGGTTTTGAGATAATCCATCTCGCTGCGCGCCTGAAAGCCCATCGCGCTGATCGCCTCCTGCACGGCCTCGACGTTGTCGATGTCGTCGACCAGCACATACGCCTGATCGTAGGTCATCGGCTTGACCGGCTTGCCGTTTTTGTCGGTCTGCTGGTTGGGCCAGGCGGTTTTTTTGAACAGCTTGCTGAAGAGGGTCTCGACCGCGTCGAGATCGGCGTAGACGTTGTAGTCAAACTCGCTGTAGCCCTCCTCGGAGCCGATGAGCGCCGCCGTCTCAAGCAGGTATTTTTTGGGCATCGCACCCTGCCCGCCCTGCGCGTTGTAGTAGGCGTTCATATCGTAGATGGCGAAGAGCTGCGTCTCAAACATGTTGACGGCCGGTTCGCCTTCGCCGCCGTAATAATACATATCCCCCGAGCCGTCGGCGCTGTAGAAATTATACCCCGCCTGTTTGCCGGCGATGAGCTTGAGCTCGTCGCCCTCGGCGGGCAGCTCGCCCTCGAGGATCGGCAGGTGAAGCGCCTCGAGCATGTCGTGCTCGAGCGCGTAGACATACAGCCAAGCCTGATATTTGCCGGCCTGCGCGAAGATCTCGAACTGATAGAGCGGCGAGGCGGTGGTCACATGGCCGAGCGCCTTGAACTGCTCGATGGTGTCTCTGGTGAGCTTGACCTGCTCGGCGCTGCCGTCCGAACCGCCGTCGAAAGAGACATATCCGCCGCTGGTGGCGTAGCCATAGCCGCCGCCATAGTTATAGACCGTGATGAGGGTGAGGGTCGAGCTGTTCTCGAGCTGCTGCATGTAGCTGTAGTTGAGCCCGATGCCCAGCGACATCATGACGACGATGCTCGCCGTGCCGATCATCACCCCGAGCAGGGTCAGGCTGGTGCGCAGCTTGCGCCGCCACAGGTTCATAAAGCTGAACTTGATGAGTTCATGGAATTTCATGTTTTACTGTTTCCCATAGTCGTTATAGGACTGATCGAGATACGACGCCTCCAGCGCGCGCGCCGCCTGACGCTCGCGCTCCTGCGCAAGCTTCTTTTTGCGCTGCTTGAGGATCAAGATGGTGGC
>CAZKRQ010000254.1:867-3324 GCA_964555125.1 uncultured Oscillospiraceae bacterium | reverse complement strand
CATCAAGGAGCCCGCGACGGTCGGCTATTCGGTTGAGGCGATCGAAAAGACCCTTGACACCGTCACCAACTCCCACGTCGACGTCACCGGCACCATGAAGCCGCTCGTCGAGTGCGTCGAGTCGGGCGTTCTGCGCGGCGCCGTCGCGATGGTCGGGTGCAACAACCCCCGCGTTCGCGCCGACTACGCGCACATCGAGCTGATGAAGAAGCTCATCAAAAACGATATTATCCTCGTCCTTTCGGGCTGCTCCGCGCAGGCGGCCGCCAAAGCCGGCCTTATGAGCAAGGACGCGAAGGAGCTGTGCGGCGCCGGCCTCAAGCGCGTCTGCGAGCTCGCCGACATCCCGCCCGTGCTGCACATGGGCTCCTGCGTCGACATCAGCCGCATGATGATCCTCGCCTCCCGCATCGCGGACGACTGGGGCATCGACATTCCGCAGATCCCGCTTGTCGGCTGCGCGCCCGAGTGGATGTCCGAGAAGGCTGTCTCGATCGGCAACTATGTCGTCGCGACCGGCATCGACACCTTCCTCGGCGTTTCCCCGCAGGCGACCGGCTCCGAGCAGGTCTGGGAGATGCTCACCGGCGAAAACGGCTATAAGAAGTGGGTCGGCGCGAACTACACCGTTGAGAGCGACATCGAGAAGCTCGGCGACGCGATGATCGCCCGCATTGAGGAGAAGAGAGCAGCGCTCGGCATCTGATCCCGTTTATCTACATTCAAAGCGAAGGATTTCAAAAGGAAAGCATATGAAAGTCGCAGTTACCGGCAAGGGCGGGGTCGGCAAAACAACCTTCTCCGCCGTCCTCGCGAGGCTCTACGCCGAAGAAGGGCGCAGCGTTCTGGCCGCCGACGTCGACCCCGACGCCAACCTCGGCCTCGCGCTCGGCTTCACGGAGGAGGAGCTGGAGGAAATACTCCCCGTCTCGTCTCAGCGGAAGTTTGTTGAAGAGCGAACCGGCGTGGACGAGAACAACATGGGCAAGGTGTTTCGCCTCAACCCGAAGGTCGACGATATTCCCGACCTCTTCGCCAAAAAGAAAAACGGCGTGCGGCTGCTGGTTCTGGGCACCGTCGAAAAGGGCGGCAGCGGCTGCGTCTGCCCCGAGCACACCCTGCTCAAGCAGCTCATTGCGCACCTGGTGCTGCAAAAGGACGACGTCGTCGTCATGGACATGGAGGCGGGCCTTGAGCACCTCGGCCGCGGCACAAGCTCGGTGATGGATCGCTTTGTGGTCGTCATCGAGCCGGGCGCGAGAAGCGTGCAGACCTATAAAAATGTCAAGCGGCTCGCGGGTGATCTCGGCGTGCGCCGCGTGCAGGTCGTCGCGAACAAGGTGCGCGGGCCGGAGGACGAGGACTTCATACGCAGTAAGATACCGGCCGAGGATCTGCTCGGGTTTATCCACTACAACCCCTAGGTGATCGAGGCCGACCGCAGGGGGGCGTCGCCCTACGATATGAGCCCTGCGGCGGTGGAGGAGATCCGCGCGATCAAAGCGAAGCTCGACCAGGAGTAAGCCATTCGCAAATGAACGAACGCACAAGCGTTCACACCAACGAAATGAATTCGAAAGGACGAACGAAACGTGACACTATTTGAGAGAGTTTTTAAGGGTTCGGACGAAGTGTACGAAACCGCCGTCAAAAAGGTAGACGAAGCCATCGCGAAGCTGGGCGCAGACAAGGACGCCGTGTTCCCCAACACCGCGTATGGCCTGCCCTGCTACTATGCGTTCACCGGCGTGAAGGTCAAGACGCTCGGCGACCTCAAGCAGGCGCTTGAAAACATCAAGGGCCGCCTGGTGCATACCCCGGTGAATACGACTAATGTCTTTTCGAGCGGCATCGGCTCCGCGCTCGCGGCCGAGGTCATCGAGGCCGTAAAGTACACCATGGAGGAGACCCCCTACGCGGAGCCGTATCACGGCCACCTCTCCGACGCGGAGATCCGCGAGCTGGGCGTTCCCCTCGTCACCAACGACATCCCCGGCGTCGCGGTCATCATCGGGCCGGCGCCCTCCGCGGAGGAAGCCGCCGCGCTCATCAAGAGCTATCAGTCCAAGGGCATCTTTGTCTTCCTCGTCGGCGGCATCATCCAGCAGGCGATCGAGGCCAAGGTCAACCTCGGCTTTAAGATCCGCGTCGTTGCGCTCGGCGACGATCTGACCTCGGTGATCCATGTTGTCTCGGTCGCGGTGCGCGCGGCGCTCATTTTCGGCGCCGTCGAGCCCGGCAACGGCGACGAGGTCTGCAAATACACCTTCGAGCGGGTCAACGCCTTCGTGAACGCCTTCGCGCCCGTCAACGACGAGACCGTCTCTTACGGCGGCGGCGCGATCGCGCTCGGCTTCCCCGTCATCACCAACGACACCAAGGAGCTTTCGAGAATCCCGAAATCCCTGATTATTCAGCAGGATACCTCCAAGTTCCACGAGACCTCCCTCGAGGCCC
>CAZKRQ010000254.1:0-857 GCA_964555125.1 uncultured Oscillospiraceae bacterium | reverse complement strand
CATCAAGATCAAGATCACCAATATCGACAGCCCCGTCGCGTTCGCCTCGGCGTTTGAGGGCGAGATCGTGCGCCGCCCCGACATGCAGCTGGAGGCCGACGGCTCGCGCCTTGACTGCTTCGAGCTTGTGCGCACCAAGGAGGCCTCGGAGGTCGAGGATCACAAGATCACCCTGATCGGCAAGGACTTCGACGAGTTTGAGGTCGGCACCAAGATCAATCTCTGCATGGTTGTCGACGTTGCGGGCAAGGCCGTGCAGAGCGACTTTGAGCCTGTCTTTGAGCGCAAATTCCACGCGTTCCTCAACTGCATCGAGGGCGTCATGCACACCGGCCAGCGCGACATGATCCGCATCCGTGTCAGCAAGGCCGCCTATGAGGCCGGCTTCCGCGCCCGCCACTTCGGCGAGGTGCTCTACAGCAAGATCATGAGCGATTTTGACACGGTTGTCGACAAGTGCCAGGTCACCCTCGTCACCGACCCCGAGGAGGCCAAAAAGCTGCGCCATGAGGTCGCGATCCCCGCTTACGACAAGCGCGACGAGCGCCTGCAGTCGCTGACCGACGAGAGCGTCGACAAGTTCTATACCTGCATCATGTGCCAGTCTTTCTCCCCGTCGCATGTCTGCGTTGTGACGCCGGAGCGGTTGGGCCTGTGCGGCGCCGTCTCTTGGCTGGACGCCAAGGCGACCAACGAGCTCGACCCGAACGGCCCCTGCCAGGTGATCACAAAGGGCGGCTTGCAGGATGAGAAGCTCGGCCGCTGGGACGACGTCAACGACGCCGTGCGCAAGTATTCGCAGGGCGCGCTGGAGAGCGTGACGCTCTATTCGATCATGGAGGACCCGATGACCTCCT
>CAZKRQ010000253.1:260-3354 GCA_964555125.1 uncultured Oscillospiraceae bacterium | reverse complement strand
CGAACGCCATTAAAATAAACGTATAATAATTGCGCTGCAATTATTATACCACAAAACGCTCTCGAGAGGCCTCTTTTTTTCAACGCGCGCCGCCGCGGCCCGAAAATAGTTGGCGCACCGCGCCGCAAATGTGGTATACTCGTGCCATACCCACAAGAGGAGGCACTGCGAATTGAAAACCATCTATTTTGAAAAAGATATTCCGCGCATACTCGCGACCAAATTTGCGGCCAAATGCTGCAAACCGCTGCTCTACACCGGGCTCAACGCCGTCAAATACAAAAAGAACCTGCCCGACCCCGCCCTCCCCGCCGGGGACTGGGTCCGGGTCAAAAATATCGCCTGCGGCCTTTGCGGCACCGACATGAGTTTTTTCAAGGCGACGACCGGCACCGACTCGGCGCTCGAGCCGATCCCCGGGTCCAAGCGCACCTTTCTCGGCCACGAGAACGTCGGCGTCGTCACCGAGGTCGGCGGCGAGGTCACCGATTTCAAGGTCGGCGACCGCGTGACGATTCGCGCCTATATGGCGGGCTGCGACACCAAGGGCATCCGCGAGCGCTGCCATTACTGCGAGGAGGGCAACTATAACTTCTGCCTCAACTACGGCGCGCCCTCCCCCTACGAGCTGCCCGACACCGGCGCAGGCTGGAGCGACAGCTTCATCTATCCCGCGCGCGGGCTCGCCCACATCTACGACGGGCTGACCGACGAGCAGGCCGTCATGGTCGAGCCGAGCTGCGTGTCGATCCACTCGGTGCTCTGCGCCCCGCCCGAAAAAGGAGAAAAGGTGCTCGTCATGGGCTGCGGCACCATCGGGCTGGGCATCGTGCAGGCGCTCAAAATCGTGCAGCCCGACTGTGAGGTCTGGGTGCTCGAGCGGGTCAAGGCCAAGCAGGAATTCGCCAAAAGGCTGGGGGCCGACCACGTTCTCTCCGGCGATCTCTATCAGGCGACGGCCGACGCGACCGGCGGCAGCGAGGTTTATACCGGCATGGCCGGCAACAAGTATTTCATCGGCGGCTTCGACCGCGCCTACGACTGCATCGGCGGCGATTGGTCCAACCACACGGCGGTGCGCCTGCTCAAGGCCCGCGGCACCCTGGTCAAGATCGGCCACCACATGAAATCCATCAAATTCGACGAGACGCCGGTCTGGTGGCAGGAGCTCAGGCTGGTCGGCGTCGACGCCCACGGCATGGAGCACTGGAACGGCCGCGACCTGTATACCTTTGACCTCGCGCAGGAGTGGATCCGCGACGGGCTGTATAAGGTCGACGGCTTTGTCACCCATCACTTCAGGCTGGACGACTATAAAGCGGCCATGAAGCTCGCGCTGGAAAATCCGCCCGAGGTCGTCAAAATCGTGCTTGACTGTCAGTAATCCGGCGCGCGTACCCGTGCGCGTCCGCTCTTTCGGAGGAATGAGGATGGATATACCCGAGCTTGTCGCGCGGCAGCGCGCCTATTTCGAGACCGGCGTGACGCGCCCGCTCGCGTTTCGGCTGCAGGCGCTGCGCCGCCTTCGCGACGCGCTGCAAAACAACGAGGCGCTGCTCTTCGACGCGATGAAGGCCGACCTCAACAAGCGGGAGACGGAGACCTATATGTGCGAGACCGGCATGGTTCTCGACGAGCTGCGCTATACCCTGCGGCACCTGCCGGAATGGACCCGCCGCAGGCGGGTCAGGACCCCGCTCGCCCAGTTTCACGCCGGGAGCTTTGTTCTGCCCGAGCCCTACGGCGTCGCTCTGCTGCTCTCCCCCTGGAATTATCCCGTGCAGCTCTGCCTGTCCCCTCTGGTCGGCGCCATCGCCGCCGGAAACTGCTGCGTTGTGAAGCCCTCCGCTTACGTGCCCGCGACCAGCGCCGCCCTCGCGAAGCTGCTGGGCGAGGCGTTCCCCAGCGAATATATCGCCGTCGTCGAGGGCGGCCGCGCGCAGAACAGCGCGCTGCTCGAGGAAAAATTCGACTACATCTTTTTTACGGGCAGCGTCGCCGTCGGCAAGGCCGTCATGGAGGCGGCTGCGAAGCATCTCACCCCCGTAACGCTGGAGCTGGGCGGAAAAAGCCCGGTGATCGTCGACAAAACCGCCAACATCCCGCTGGCGGCGCGCCGCATCGCCTTCGGGAAGGTGCTCAACGCGGGGCAGACCTGCGTCGCGCCGGATTACCTTTTGATTCATGAGAGTGTCAAGGAGGCCTTTGTCGCGGAATTCGACAAGGCGCTGGAGGCGTTTTTCCCCGACGGGGATACCGCCGACATGCCGGTCATTGTCAGCGAAAAGCACTATCGCCGGGTCAAAGCCCTGTTGGAGGGACAAACGGTTCTGGTCGGCGGCGGCTGCGACGACGGGCGGCGGTTTATCGCGCCGGCGCTGCTCGACGAGGTCGACCCGGACTCCCCCGTCATGCAGGAGGAGATTTTCGGCCCGATCCTGCCCATGCTGACCTATCGGGAGCTCGACGAGGCCATTCGCTTTGTGCGCGTGCGGCCCAAGCCTCTGGCGCTTTATCTGTTCACCGCCTCAAAAGAGGTGGAGGATGCGGTCTTCGGCGCCTGCTCGTTCGGCGGCGGCTGCGTCAACGACACGATCATCCACCTCGCGACGCCGCATATGCCGTTCGGCGGCGTCGGCGAATCGGGCATGGGCTGCTATCACGGCAAGCAGAGCTTCGACACCTTCACCCACTATCGAAGCATCGTAAAAAAATCGACCTGGCTCGATCTGCCGATGCGCTATCACCCCTACAGCGAAAAAAAGCTCGCCGTGATCCGAAGATTTATGCGCTGAGGCGGCGGGGCAGCGAAGCGCCGTTTTCTCATCTTGCCGTTGGTATGCTCGAGAGGGCTTATTTTCGCGTTTTCCCGTCGGAGACGGGGGGATGCGCGGAGAAAGGCGCTTCGGGCACTCTTCGCGCGAAGGGGAGTGTCCAAATAGCAAATTTTCTAGATAGAAATAAAATGAAAGAACTGGCTAAATGATTTTGAAGGAAATAATGAAAGAAAAAATAAGTAGTATACAAGGATTAAGAGTACTGGCATTTACATATATTTTTTTGGCTCATAGTGGAATTGGTTGTTTCTCTCCAT
>CAZKRQ010000253.1:0-250 GCA_964555125.1 uncultured Oscillospiraceae bacterium | reverse complement strand
GTGGTGCTAGTGGTGTTATGTTCTTCTTTGTGGTTTCAGGTTTTTTAGAATCGTACAACCATTATAATAAAAGCGGTGATATTAAAATATCCAAAGCAAGGATGGTATCTATTTTATGCTCTGGTAATATAGCCACGTTGCTTTCACTAATTTGTTGGTTGATATTAGGATATTCATTTGACTTAAAGGCTTTTGGAGCATTATTGGTTAGTCTTCTATTCTTCCAGTGTTATCTTCCTCCGATTTACTA
>CAZKRQ010000252.1:250-3378 GCA_964555125.1 uncultured Oscillospiraceae bacterium | reverse complement strand
CAGCTGCGCTTTTCGCGCCAGATGGTGCCGCTTCGTTTTCTTATGGAACCGCCGCTAGGCCGGAGGCCTGCGCAATTCCGAAATCGCCCCTTGCCGTCGCTGCCCACCGGCAGAGCCGGCGCTTCCATAACGCGAAGGGGCTTCAAAAGGAGGTTTCACCGAGATGAAAACCTATATTGCCAAAACAGGCAGCGAATTCATGCAGCCCGAGCGGATCACCTCCATGCTCGCCGGCACCCCCTGGGGCGCGGACCGTCCCTATCAAGCGGTATTGGGCATGGTGGAGCACTCGCTCTGCGTCGGCGTGTTTGACGAACAGGCGGGGACGCAGGTCGCGTTCGCCCGCGCCCTCACCGACTACGCGACGCTGTATTATCTCTGCGACGTCGTCGTCGACCCCGCGCTGCGCGGGCGCGGTCTGGCGCGGCTGCTGCTCGACGCGGTCGTCTCCTATCCCCCTTTACAAGGGCTTCGCGGGCTTCTGATCACCAACACGGCGGCGGATCTCTATCGCAAATATGGCTTCACCGATTTTGACACCTGCTTTATGGAGAGACGGGCTCCGCGCGGCTGAGCCCGAAGCAAGCGGCCTTCAACCGCCCCCCGCGCTGCGTGCCGCCGTTTTTACCGGCTCGCGCCCGTGGTTTTATGGGGCTCTTTTTTTGCGTCCAAACGCGCGCCGTTCTGCCCTTCCCGCTGCCGGCGAGGGCGTCCTCTACGCCTCGTTTTGCGGCTGTGCCGCCGCGTCCGGCGGGGCGAGACGCACCTCGGCGCGCACCAGCCGGCGATCCTTCAGCTCAAGCACATGCACGCACAGGCCGCAGCAGGTAATGACGGGGCGCGCGCCGTCGGGCGGGATCGTGCGCAGCGCGCCGAGCGCCATGCCGCCAAACGTGTCGTATTCGTCGATTGGAAGCGCCGTGCCCGTCGCGTCCGCCACATCCTCAAGAGGCGCGCCGCCCCGAATCTGCCAAACCCCGGGCTCCGTTTGCAGAATGTCGGGCTCGTCGGGCACGCCGTTGTTGTCGTCAAATTCCCCGACAATCTGCGCCAGCAGGTCGCTCAGCGTCACGATTCCGTTGACGCCGCCATATTCGTCCACCACGATGGCGCAGCGCTCGCGCCGCCGCTTCATCTCGCGGAACAGCACGTCGGCGCGAACCGTCTCCGGCACAAAATAGGGCGGCTTCACCGCGTTTTTCAGCACGGCGTCCCTCTTTTTATCGGCGAGACGAAAATACTCGCGCGCGTACAACACGCCCTCGACATCGTCGACCCGCTCGCCGCAAACGGGGTAAACCGCGTAATCTGTGGTCCGCAGGGTCTCCTCCCAGTCCTCGTCGCTCTCCTCCAGCCGCAGCATCGCGAGCTCGGTGCGGTGTGTGCACACCTCCCCCGCCGTGATGTCGTCAAACTCGAAAATATTGCGGATGAGCTGTTTATCCTCCTCATCGATGCCGCCGTCCTCGCTCGCCTCGTCGACGAGGGTCAATACCTCGCCCTCGGTGACGCCGACCTCCGGCCGGTCGCGGTGAAACAGCTTCGCCATCCACCTTTTCCATTGGGTGAACAGCCAGTTCACCGGCGTCATCACCGCCATCAGCGCCCGCAATACCGGCGCGATCGCCTTGGCGATCGCCTCCGGCGCCTCGCGCGCAAAGCTCTTCGGCGTGATCTCGCCGAAAATCAACACGACGACCGTGACCACCGCCGTCGCGACCGACGAGCCCGCGTCGCCGAGCAGCTCGATAAACCAGACCGTCGCCACCGCCGTGAGCCCGATATTGACGAGGTTGTTGCCGACGAGAATCGTTGTGAGCAGCTTGTCATACTGTTCTGTGATCTTGAGCACGCGCTGCGCGCCCTTGTCCCCGCCGCGCGCCATATTTTTGACGCGGGTGCCGTTCAGGGTCGAGAACGCCGTCTCGCTCGCCGAAAAAAAGCCGGAGAGCGCGACAAACAGCAGCATCAGCAAAAGCGTGGAAACCGTGGAACCCATAAAAGCAACGTTATCCTTTCAATTCAAGATAAGACGGCCGCGCAAAAAAAGCAGCAGAACACCGCCGGGACATTTTCAGCCCCGCCGTTCCTGCTGCTTTTCTTCGTTTGTGTTCGCCGCTACTTCGCGGTAAAGGCGCGTCGTCCAGAATGATTCACCGACCTTTTTGCATTGATGCTATTCTAGCACGCGCCGCGCCGCCCGTCAAGCGCCCCGCCCTTTATCCCGCTGTTCCCGCCCCTTTCGCCGCGCCGGGCGGCCCAAAATCGGGGCGCCCGCAACACAAAGAGGGCTGCCTCATGATGAAACGGCCCTCTTTGTGTTTTACAGGATATAGATAAGGAGTCTTATGGCAAATTCAGCGTTTTTGCGGATGACAGGCGTCGTGGCCCGGGCAGCCCTCGCAACCACAGCCACAGCCGCCTTTTCCGCTTTTATGCCTGCGCACCTGAGCGGCAATGATGGCGATAAACGCCGCCAACACGATGCAGCCGATCAATATAGACGGAAGATCCATCATCTGAAACTCTTTTCCTTTCCGTTAAACGCGCGCTTTGTCGTTCAATCTGACCGAGACCGTCGCTTTTTTGCTGTAATCCGCGTTGTATTTATTCCTGCGGAACATCATATAGAGCATGAACGCAACCAACACAATCGCGACAACGGCGCCGAAGCCAAAGGTTGTTTCGCCGGTAAACAGACCGCCGAGCTGATAGACAATCAGAGAGACGGCATAGGCGAGGCCACACATATAGCCGATGGCCGCCCAGGTCCATTTCGGGCTGTTCATCTCTCTCTTGATCGCGCCGATGGCCGCAAAGCAGGGCGCGCACAGCAGGTTAAAGATCATGAACGCGTAGGCCGACAGCGCGGTGTAGTCCGCCGCGACCATGCTCCAGATCTCGTCGCCGTTCTCCGAGATCTCTCCCGCGAAATTATACAGCACGCCGAAGGTCGAGACGACGTTCTCTTTCGCGATCAGGCCGGTAAAGGTCGCGACGGCCGCTTTCCAGTTGCCGAAGCCGAGCGGTGAGAAAACCGGCGCGATGAAGCTGCCGATCGCCGCGAGCAGGCTCGTGTTGTTGTCCTCGACCATGGTGAACGCGCCGTCCACGACGCCGAACGCCTG
>CAZKRQ010000252.1:0-238 GCA_964555125.1 uncultured Oscillospiraceae bacterium | reverse complement strand
AGGAACCACAGCACAATCGAAGAGGCCAGGATCACGGTGCCGGCGCGCTTGATGAAGCTCCAGCCGCGCTCCCAGGTGGCCGAAAAGACATTGCGCGCGCTCGGCACATGATAGGCGGGCAGCTCCATGACAAACGGGGCGGGCTCGCCCGCAAAGGGTCTGGATTTCTTGAGCATAATGCCGCTGATAATGATCGCCGCGACGCCGATGAAATAGGCGCTGGTTGCGATCAGGCCGC
>CAZKRQ010000251.1:0-3384 GCA_964555125.1 uncultured Oscillospiraceae bacterium | reverse complement strand
AGAATTCCATCAGATCCGGGTCGGCGATCGGCGCGTCGGCAATTGGCTCTTCGCCGGTCTGCTCAGGCTCCTCGCCGGATTCCTCGCGCCGCGGGGCGAGAATCCCCTGCACCCGGAAGGAGACGGTGTAAAGGCCGTTTTCATCCTGCCATGTAAAGAGATGGTCGACGCGGACACGCCCCATCTCGTCGGCGTTCGGCGACTGGCCGAAGCCGACCATCGAAAAGCTGCTCATGTCGAAGGAGGCGGCGCCGCTCTCGTTCACCTGCGCGCGCTGCACCTCGGCGCCCTCCTGCGCGAAATGCACGACCGTGATCTTTTCACCGGCGGGCAGGCCGTCGCCGTCCAAAAACTGCACGGTGATCGTGACCGGCGCGGCGGGCTGAATCTCCTCCTCGCCCAGCCAGAAGCCAATATCCATCAGCCGCTGCATCTGCGCCTCTTCGCTGTGCATCGCGGCGCGATATTCCGTTTCATACTGCGCGATCAGCTCCTCGTCGGTGACAAGGCGCACGCGCAGCTCCGCCTCCTTCGGGATGCCGGCCAGATCGGTATAGCTCGCCGTCACCTCGAATTGTTCGGTGCGGCAGATTTTCACGCTGCCTCTGAGCAGCCGCGCGAAGGTTGGCTGTTCCTCGCCCGGCGTATAGGCATAGGTCTGCGGCGCGCCCAGCCCGGCCCCGTTTTCATCAAGATACTGCACGGTATACAGCACCGTCGAGGCGGGCGTATACTCCTTCTCCTGCGCCATAAAGGCGGGGCGAACCAGCTCCTCCTCGCCCGTCTCGACGAGGGTGAGCGCCACCTCCTCGGGCAGCTCGGCCGTGGTGTCGTAATCCGCGCGCACACGCAGATGCGCGTCCTCATAGCTCAGCTGTAGATCGACGATCTCCGTCCCCTCTCCGCCGAGCGCGGCGACCTCCTCGGGGGTCAGCTCCTCAATGCGGAAGCAGAGCTCGCCGTGGGTGTGCTCCTCGACCTGAAGCAGCCCGCACACAAGCTTATCTGTCTTCTTTTCCTCGCCCGTCTCGGGGTCAACAACCGTCTCATAGCACTCGTCCGTGTGGGTATGTAGCACGACCTCGGGCTTGCCGCAGCTCAAAACGCTTGTTTCTGTATAGCAGCTCTCGTCGTGCGTATGTCCCTCGCCCTCCAGCAGAGTGCAGGTCAGGGTGCTGCTCTCGCTATAGCATGCGTCGCTGTGGGTGTGTCCCGCGCTCTCCTCTAAACCGCAAACCAGTGCGCCGTCCTCGTCATAGCAGCTCTCCGTATGGGCATGCGCCGCACTCTCTTCCAGACCGCAGGTCAGGCTGCGAACCGTCTCATAGCAGCCCTCGCCGTGGGTATGCGGCTCCGACTCGGTCAGGCCGCAGGTCAGCACATTTTGCAGGCTGTAGCAGCTCTCGTCATGCGTATGCTCCTCGATCTCGGGCAGCGGACAGACCAACGCGACGTTTTCATAACAGTCGTCGTTGTGCTTGTGAACCGCGTAATCCGCCAAGCCGCAGGTCAGTGTTCCCTCGGAGGAAAAGCACTCCTCGGTGTGAACGTGCACAAACGAGCAGTCGAGCACGCGGCGGGTATGGTTCATCGCTTCGCCGCGCAGGTGCAAAATCACCGCGACTGCGGCCACAACCAGCACCGCGAGGCACAGAACGATCACAAACAAGCGCCGGTTTCCCTTTTTTTCCTGCATAATCTTCGCAGCCTGGCCACTTGAAGATTTCATTGAAATGCCCCCTTTCTGTAAGACAAATCCGTCATTGCGGGCGCGATTCGTCTGCTAAAAGATGCCGACCATCTTGAACGGCCAGACACGCAGCACCAGACGCCCAATCACCATATCGTTGCTGATACACCCCACAAGGGTGCTGCGGCTGTCAATACTCGTGTCGCGGTGATCTCCCATGACGAAATACTGACCGTCCGGCACCTGATAGGGAAAGGATATATCGCAGTCGCCCCGGGCTTTTTCGCTGATATACGGCTCGTCGAGCAAAACGCCGTTCACGGTGACGTTCCCCTCGTCGTCGATCTCGACCCAGTCGCCCGCCGTCGCGATAACCCGTTTGATGAGGATATTGTTATTGTAATAAAAGGCGATCAGGTCGCCCTGCGAGCAGCGGCCGACGCCGGCGAGCACCACAATGTCGTTTTCATTCAGCGTCGGCGCCATCGAGGTGCCGTGAATCTGCAAAACCGGCAGGAACAGCACCGCAATCAGCGCGCTGACCGCCGCCACCACCACAAGCGAAAACAGCGTGTTGCGCAGAACCCGCGCAAAGCCGGTTCGATACTGCGACTTGTTCAGCTCTTTCTCCAGCTGTTCGAGCGTAGGCGGTGAGGCGAGCAGATCGGCCTGTGTGCTTTTTTTCGCTTCCTCCGGCTTTGCGGCCGTCTTTTTCTTTGCCCCGCTCGTTTTTCTGTCGTTCAAGTGAAATGAAAATGTTTTTTTCTTCCTGCTCCGCGCTTTTTTCAGCGCGTGAGCGCCCGTATGCGCCTCTCTTTTTTCACTCATGAGCCACCCGTCGATCCTTTCAGCGTAGTGGCACCCCGCGCAGGCATGGCCTGCACCTTTTCCATATAGCGATTCGCCGCCTTTTGGGCCGCGCGCAGCATTAGCTCGAGCCGGTAGGAGATTTCCCTCAACGACGCGGCGCTCTCCGTTTCATAAAAGCGCCCCGTGTGAAGCTCCTCGATCTGCTTTTCCAGAATGGCGATACGGGCATCCTTTCCGTCCAGCCGCTCTTTGAGCCGCTCGATCTGCCCGTCTTTCTCATTCAGCCGCTCCTTGAGCCGCTCGATCTGTTCGTCTTTTTCGTTCAGCCGCGTTTTCAACCGCTCGCTCAGCGCGGTCATCTCGGCCAGCGCCCGCTGCGTCTGCCCCAGCTGCTCCTGCAGCTCGGCCGCTTCCTTCCCCTGCGCAACCAGAAGGACCAGAAGATCATGACGTTTGAGCTTATGCAATTCCTTTTCAGTCATGTTCTGTTCCTCCTATCCAAAACCGCCGCGGCCCGCGGGGACGCGTAATGCTTTGCGCCCGGCGGCGTCTCTTCTATCCCGCGCGTGTGCGTTGACACGCCTATCTAATAGTATATGCGCGCCGATTTGTTCGTACACAACCTGCGGCACAGCGGAGTTCTCTTCCGAACACAAGCACCTGCAAAAGCACGCACTAATGCCCGCAAGCGAATCAAACCGAAATCCAAAATCGCTTTCAGGCACCCAAATATAATCGCCGTATTTTTTTGGCGCTTATTTTATCTTCAAATAGGCTGCACAGAAATGATCCTCTGTACATAATCAATATTATACCAGAAACCATTTTAATTTCAAGGGTGTTTGTCAAATTTTTAGCAAGAGCGGGGAAATTTTTACATCTGA
>CAZKRQ010000250.1:0-3392 GCA_964555125.1 uncultured Oscillospiraceae bacterium | reverse complement strand
GTCGTTATAGGACTGATCGAGATACGACGCCTCCAGCGCGCGCGCCGCCTGACGGTCGCGCTCCTTCGCAAGCTTCTTTTTGCGCTGCTTGAGGATCACGAAGGTGGCGATGCCGCCGACAAGCAGGGCGAGCACGACCCAGATCCACCAGCCGACGCCGCCTTTCGGCTCATCCTCGGGGAAGAGAGAGGGATCCATCATGCCGGGATCGATGACCTCGCGCTCCATGACCATTGCCTCCGCCGTCTGCGAGGCGCTGTAGACCGTGCCGTTTTCATCCTCATAGGTCACGTCGAGGGTGATGGTGGTGTTGCCGGTCATCTGCGGGGTGAGATAGAGGTCGATGTTGCCGGTCGCGCCCGATTCGAGGTTGCCGAGATACTGCTCGCCGGAGACGAACAGGTTCTCCGTGTCGGATACCTTGACGTTGACGTTGAACAGCTTGGATTTGCCCGTGTTGTTGACGGTCGACATGACGTTGAGGTCGTTGCCGATATAGACCTCGCTGGGCTGCAGCTGCATCTTGGTGACCTGCGCCTTGGGCACCTGCTTGACCGGGATGGCGACGACCTCGGTGTCGCTGACGCCCGCGTTGTCCTTGGTGTTGGGCGCGTCGTAGCTCATCGCGAAGCTGATATTGTAGGAGCCGGGCGAGGCGTCCGCCTTGGCGTGCAGCTTGATGCTGACCGAGGAGGACGCGCCGGGCGCGAGGTTGCTGATGAAGAGGGTGGAGGAGCCCGAAACCGGGTTAAAAATCCCCTCGGCGGAGGTCAGCGAGGCCTTGAGATTCTGCACCGTGCCGGTCGAGGAGGTGTTCTTGAAGGTCACGCTGAGGGTGAATTCCTCGCCCGCGACCACCTGGGACGGGTTGGTCGTAAACCCGCTGACGATCACCTTGGGCACATATTCGTCGGTCGCGCCGCTGTCGCTGCCCGCCTGACGGATGAGCACGCGATAGGTGAGGGTGTCTTCACAGGCCACACTGTCTATCGTGCTGCGCACGATAATGGGAATATCATAATACCCCGCGAGCGCGTCGCCGCGGCAGCGCAAATTGGGCAACGTGCCCGTAAAGGTGGAGCCGCTCTGCACGGGCTGTTGCATCAAATAGCTCTGCTCGTCGATCGCAAAGGGGTAAACCGCCAGATCCTTATTGGGAATGAGCTCAATTGTCACATCGCTCGCTTTTCCGGTAAGATCGGTGACCGAAATCTGCCCGCCGTTCCACCACTCGCCCTGTGTGACCGTGACGGTGCTGCCCTCGAGCACAAACCGATTGCTGCCCGCGCCGGTATCCGCCAGGTCGGCGGCCGGCACCGCGCCCGGGTCAAGGGAGGCGGGCGCCAGGTCCGGGCTGGCGCTCGGGACGGCGTCCGGGCTGGCCGGCGACCCGGCGTCTCCTCCCACGGTCGCGCCCACGCCGGGCGCGAACAGCGCCGCCGCCAGCAATACGCACACAATCCATGCAACTGTCTTTTTCATTTCGGGATTCTCCTGCTGCAAAAAATAATCTTACGTCTGCGATCTATCTCTATGCGCCGCGCATTCACGGCGCTTTAGCTCTCATACCCCGCGGCGACGCCGTCGACGATCCGCCCGTCCATAATATAGACGATGCGGTCGGCCTCGTGCGCGAGCTTCAGGTCGTGGGTGACCATGACGACGGTCTGGTTCTGCTCCTTGACGATGCGCTTGATAAGCCGGATGGTCTCGGCGCCGTTTTTGCTGTCGAGGTTGCCGGTCGGCTCGTCGGCATAGATGATCTTGGGGTCGACGACGAGGGCCCGCGCGATGCCGACGCGCTGCTGCTGGCCGCCCGACATCTGCATCGGCTTGTGCTGCGCGTGGTCGGTCAGGCCGACGATGTCGAGCATCCGCCGCGCCTTTTCAAGCCGCTTTGCCTTAGGCTCGCCGCGGAACATGAGCGGCAGCGCCACGTTCTCCTCCGCGGTCATAGTGGGGATCAGGTTGAACGACTGGAACACAAAGCCGACGTTCGCCCGGCGAAAGGAGACCAGCTCGTTCTCGCTCATCTCCTCCATGTGTTGGCCGTAGACGACGATCTCCCCGACCGTGACCGGCTCAAGGCCCGCGAGCACGTTGAGCATGGTCGATTTGCCCGAGCCGCTCGTGCCGGTGATCGCGACGAATTCCCCGCGCTCGACCGAGAGGGACACGCCCGCCAGCGCGTGCACCACGTTTTCGCCGACACGATAGATTTTATGTACGTTTTTCACGCTGATGATTTCCGCCATGGCAGACCTCGCAGCCTTTCTAAAAATGCAGGGGGCATTTGTGTAATGCCCCCTCTAAAAGTATATGTGTAAAAAAGGTGGGCGATCGTTGCGCGCAACTTGAAAAAATCAGTGAATTTTTTCCTTTTTGCACGCATATTCGCAGCCATAGTCGAAAATGACCTCTTCGGGCGGGGCCTCGAGCAGGCTGGGATCCTGTAAAAATTTTTCAAGATATTTAAACGCCATCGAATAGATTGCGCCCGGCGCGACGCGCTCGTCGGTGACGACCGCGATGGGATAATATTTTTTGCTGGTCAGCTTGCCGTCCCTGCCGACCTTGATCTTGCTGACCTTGTTGCCGAGGCCGAGAAAGACCGTCGTCGTGCCGAAATTATAGAGATGGTGGTGCAGGGTGTTCATGCCGATCGACGCCATGTTGGTGATAAACATGCTGGTGTGGAAGGGCGACGCGTCGACAATGGCGCGGGGCATCAGCCCGATGCGGTCGAGCGCCTTGAGAAGGCCGACCGCGAAGCCGACCAGGCCGGGGATCGCGAACAGCGCGTTGGCGACCTTGTCGGTCTTGTTGCTGTTTTCAACCTTGCGGTTGCGCTCGATGGCGTCCTCGATCTTGCGCGAGACGTCCAGAATCGTGTCGTGGGGGTCGAAATAGATCTTGAGCGTCGTCTCGAGAAAGTCGCGCTTGCCCTTGATTTTGACCATCGCGAACGAGCAGCACATCTCCTTGCGGGCATACACCGTCTTGCCGACGACAAAGCGGTTGAGCTCGGGCATATGCGCGAGCATCCGCACGTAAGCGGCGATAATCACCGACATCTGCGACATCTTAACGCCCTCCGCGCGCTTTTTATGCACGTAGGCCTGAATCGCATCCGCGTCGACATATTGTGTGCAATAGCACTGCGAGTCCGCGCGGGTGGTCATGATATACGGAACGACGCGCGTGATGGGGTCGATGCCCCGCGTAACCTTTTTTCCTTCGGGTCTGTGACCAAACATCTGAGTATCCTCCGTGTTGCCGGCGCGTCTCGCCCCCGCATACCATCGCGGCGGGGCAACGAAGCGCTCGGGGTTTGCGTGTGCACCTCAAAGCCTCCTCCCGAAGCTCTGAAGAACGCAACTTTAACATAACAC
>CAZKRQ010000249.1:2356-3412 GCA_964555125.1 uncultured Oscillospiraceae bacterium | reverse complement strand
CGGGGCAGCATGTCTGGGACGACCTTGAGGGAAAGATTCCGATGCTGCTCGACGCGGGCCCCTGCGCGATCGGGGTCGAGAGCACGGTGATCTCGCTTGCCGGCGAAAGGCCGACCATTCTGCGTCCGGGCATCGTCACCCTTGCGCAGATTCGCGAGGTGCTGCCGCAGGCGGCGCTGTCCGAGGCGGTGACGCACGAGCTCGCCGCGGGGGAGAAGGCGGAGTCCCCCGGCATGAAGTACCGGCACTATTCGCCCAAGGCGGAGGTGGTTCTCGTCAAAGGGCCGCTCGAGCGCTTTGTCGATTACACCGAGAATATCGCGGCCTGCGACGCCTGCGCCATGTGCTTTGACGGCGAGGAGGAGAGCATCCACATCCCGAGCGTCGCCTATGGGCCCAGAGGAGATCTCCAGAGTCAGGCGCGCCGCCTGTTTTCCGTCCTGCGCGCGGTCGACCGCTTTTGCGTTTCGACCGTCTATGTGCGCCTGGAGCGGGACGTCGACACGACGAGCGCGGTCTATAACCGGCTCATTCGGGCCGCGGCGAACAAGGTGGTGGAGCTGTGAGCAGGTTTTATGTCGCGGCGCTGACGGGGCGCTCGGGTTCGGGCAAGAGCTATGCGAGCGAATATCTGCGCGCGAAGGGCATTCCCTCCATTGACGGGGACGACGTCGCGCGGGAGGTGGTGCGGCCGGGCGAAAAATGCCTGAAGGAGCTTGTGCGGGAATTCGGCCGGGACATCCTGCTGGCGGACGGCTGCTTAAACCGGCGACTGCTCGCCGACCGCTGCTTTTCCGACCCGAAAAAGAAGGAGCGGCTGGACGAGATCACCCACCCGCACATCATCGCGCGCACGACCCGGTATTTTGACCGCCTGAAGGCGCAGGGAGAGCGCTATTGTCTCGTCGAGGCGGCGGCGGTGATCGAGAGCGGGCTGTATTTTGTGTGCGATAAGCTCATCATGATCACCTCCGAGAGCGCGATGCAGGTCGAGCGGATCATTGCGCGCGATCACCTGAGCGCCGCGCAGGCGAACACCCGCCTCGACGCGCAGAT
>CAZKRQ010000249.1:0-2346 GCA_964555125.1 uncultured Oscillospiraceae bacterium | reverse complement strand
CGCGCGCTGTGCGATGTCGTCATCGAAAACAACGGCACGCTGGAGGAATTCGATCGAAAGCTCGACGCGCTTGCGCAGCAGCTTGAAAACTGGTTTGCGGTATCACCAAAAAAGGAGTGAACATACGATGGATAAGGAAAAAACAGAGGCGGAGCGCCTGAGCGAGGCGCTGTTGAGCAAGGACAAAACCGTGTATGACGGCTTTGCGAGGGAAAACCGGCAGAGCGCCGAGGCCTATGCGGCCTCGTATATGGCGTTTATGAACGCGGCGAAAACCGAGCGCGAGTTCGCGGCCGCGGCCGCGGCGTATCTCGAAGCGCGCGGCTTCACGCGGTTTGACCCAAAGAAGCGCTACGCGGCGGGGGAAAGGGTCTACTACAACAATCGGGGCAAGAGTCTGATCGCGGCGGTGATCGGCGCGCGGCCCCTCGAGGAGGGGGCGCAGCTCGCGGCCGCGCATATCGACAGCCCGCGGCTCGATTTGAAGCCCAACCCGTTATATGAGGACACGGGCCTTTGCTATTTTAAAACGCACTATTACGGCGGCATCAAAAAATATCAGTGGACGGCGATCCCGCTCGCGCTGCACGGCGTCGTCGTGCTTGAAAGCGGCGAGAAGGTTGAGATCGTGATCGGCGAGGAGGAGGGGGACCCCGTTTTCTGCGTGACCGATATTTTGCCGCACCTGTCCTATAAGGTGCAGGACGAGCGCAAGGCGCGCGATGTGATCTCGGGCGAGGAGCTCAATTTGCTGTTGGGCGGCGAGCCGGTTCAGGACAAAAAGATCAAGGACCCCGTCAAGCTCAACGTGATGCGGCTGCTCAACGAGAAATACGGCATTGTCGAGGAGGACTTTGTCTCGGCGGAGCTCGAGATCGTGCCCGCGATGAAGGCGCGCTTTCTCGGCCTTGACCGCAGTATGATCGGTTCCTACGCGCACGACGACCGCGTCTGCGCCTATACGGCGCTGACCTCCTTCGCCGCGCTCGGTGCGCCCGGCCGCACTGCGCTGCTCGTGCTCGCCGACAAGGAGGAGATCGGCAGCGACGGCAATACCGGCCTGAATTCGGATTTTATCCGTCATTTCCTCTCGCTGCTCTGCAAGCGCGCGGGGGCTGACGTTGAGCTCATGCTGCACAACACGAAGGCGCTGAGCGCCGACGTCAACGCGGGGTTTGACCCGAGCTTTCCGTCGGTGAGCGAGAAGCGCAACTGCGCTTATCTCGCCAAGGGGCCGGTGGTGACGAAATACACCGGTGCGCGGGGAAAATCGAGCACCAACGACGCTTCGGCCGAATTCGTCGCCGAGGTGCGCGCGCTGCTCAACCGGGGCGGCGTCCCCTGGCAGACGGGGGAGCTGGGAAAGGTCGACGAGGGCGGCGGGGGCACGGTCGCAAAATACATCGCCTACCTCGGCGCGGAGGTCATCGACATCGGCGTGCCTCTGCTGAGTATGCACGCGCCCTATGAGGTCGCCAATATTTACGATATTTACGCGCTCAGCCGCGCCTTCGAGTGTTTTTTCGGCGCATAAGCGGATAAAAAAGCGGGCGAAGAGACGGAAGGTCATGAGGGAAAGCCGCCGCTTTCGCTGCGCTGCCGGCCCTGAAGCGCCGGCAAAATAAAAGCTTTCGCGACTGGTGGCTTTCGCGGTGAGGGGGAAGAATGGAACAGCTGTGCTTGCTCCTGTTTTTGCTTAGCTCGACGGTTCATCTCGCGGCCTGCCTTGCCGGCAAACGGCGCTGGAGAGCGGCGAGTAAGCCCCTTCTGTTGCTGACGCTGCTGCTGTGGTATTGCGCCGCCGCGACCCGGGTCCAGCCCTTTATCGCGGCCGGCCTCGCGCTGAGCCTGGCGGGCGATGTTCTGCTCATGATCCCGGGGCTGTTCAGGGCCGGGGGGATGGCGTTTTTCGGCGCGCACCTGTGTTATATTGCGGCGTTTTTGGGGGGCGCGTCACTGCGCAAGCCTCTCTGGCTGCTCGCCGCGCCTGTGTATGCCGCGGCGGTGGGGGCGGTCTTGCGCACGGTTCGAGGGGGAATGCCGCACAGGCTGTTCCCGCTGGCGGCGACGTACATGTGCGCTCTGGGGCTGATGAGCTTTTCGGCTCTGCTGCGGTTTGTGAGCGAGCCGGGCGCGGCGCCTTACGCTTTTTTGGGAAGCCTGCTGTTCTGCGTGTCCGACAGCCTGATCGCTTTGCGCGAGTTTCGCCGCGACCTGCCGCTCCCCAAGCCGAATTTTCTCGTCATGGCGACCTACATTCCGGCGCAGTTTCTCATTGCGCTGGGGATGAGCCGGTGAGTTTTTCGCGCGCAGAACGCCCGGTTTGGGGGGGAGGCGCGCTTTCGC
>CAZKRQ010000248.1:0-3426 GCA_964555125.1 uncultured Oscillospiraceae bacterium | reverse complement strand
CCTTGCTCCCTTGCTCCTCCTCTTCCCGAAAAGTCAAGGACGGACTTTTCGGGATAAAAGGTCAAGGGCGTTCAGGGCATAGGGCCGAAAGCCGCAGCACTCCTTGGTGGAATGCAAGGCTTGAGAACGCCGCAGCTGCGCCTTTCGCGCCAGATGGTGCCGCTTCGTTTTCTTATGGAACCGCCGCTAAAGGCGGCTTTTTTGTGCGCTCACAGCAGCTCGACGAGGATCGCGTTGCTCACGAGCATCCCGCGCGGCGTCAGCGAAAGGCGCTCGCCGTCAAACCGGGCAAGCCCCTGCCCGGCGAGCCGGAGGCAAAACGCGCGCTGCGCATCGGAAAAGTCTGTTTTATACAAATCGTATAATTCTTTTAAAGATAGCCCTTCAGTTGTTCTCAGGCTGAGCATGATGTGCTCGGCCGCGCCCCGTTCGCCCTCCGCGGTCAGCGGCGCGGTAAACCCGGCGGCGGGGTCAAATTGCGGGCCATAGGCGGCGCAATAGCGCTCTAGATCGCGGGGGAAGCTCCACAAGCGGCTGCCGATGGCGGAGTGGGCCGCCGGTCCGAGGCCGTACCAGGTCCCGCCGCGCCAATATTTGAGATTGTGGCGGCTTCTGCGCGCCGCGCCGCGGGCGAAATTGCTGATCTCATACTGTTCAAGGCCGTGCCGCGCGAGCCGCTCCACCGCGCCGAGATAGATCTCCGCCATCTCGTCCTCGCCGGGGAGGCGCGCGGGCAGGGCGCGGGCAAACGGCGTGCCCTCCATCACCTTGAGCAGATAGGCCGAGAGATGGGCGGCGCGCGGCGCGACCTCGTCGATGGAGCGCGCGAGCGCTTCGGGCGTATCGCCGGGCAGGCCGAGCATCAGGTCGGCGCTCAGGTTGTCAAAGCCCGCGCGCGCCGCCGCGTCGAGGGTCTCGAGCGCCTCCCGCGGCCCGTGCAGCCGCCCCGCCGCGCGCAGCACGGCGGCGTCGGTGCTCTGCACCCCGACCGAGAGGCGGTTGACCCCCGCCGCGCGCAGGTCGCGCAGCTTTGCTTGCGAACAGGTCGCCGGATTGAGCTCGAGGGTGATCTCGGCGCCGGCGTCCAGCTCGATGTGCCGCGCGAGCGCGTCGAGCGACGCCGAAATCTCTTGCGCGCGCAGCAGCGAGGGGGTGCCCCCGCCAAAATAAACCGTGTCGGCGGCGAGGTCCGGCGGCAGGCTCTCGATCTGGCGGCGCAGCGCCCGCAAAAAGAGCGCGGCCTCCTGCGGCCGGTATGCGCGGGAGTAAAAGTCGCAATACGGGCATTTGCGCGCGCAGAACGGAATATGAAGATAAATACCGGCTTTTTCCATGGCGGGGCCTCTCTGATTTCCTCTATCTTATTGTAAATAATAAAAAACGGGCGCGGCGAAGTCAAATCCATCCCCATGCCGCGGCGCAAAAAACAGGCGCGGAGAGAAAAATTTTTTTGCCGGGGCTGTTGACATCTGCGGAAAATAGTGTATTATAATAATCGTTAGCACTCGTTCTATATGAGTGCTAAAAGATACGGAAGCGAGGGACAGCGGCATGGATATTGGACGGCGGAAGAGCTTGATCCTCTCCAAGATCGTCTCGCTGTATACCGATTCGGGCGACCCGGTCGGCTCAAAAATACTGACCCAGTTTCTCGACGACATCTCGGTTTCGTCGGCGACGATCCGCAACGAGATGGCGGAATTGACGGCGCTCGGCCTGCTCGAGCAGCCCCACACCTCCGCGGGGCGGGTGCCCACCGCGCAGGGCTACCGCTATTATCTCGACCACCTGCTGCGCACCTACCCTCTGCGCGGCGAGGAAAAGCAGCTCATCGACGAGGCGGTCTCGGAGATGGACACCGACCCCGACCGCGCGGCGGACGAGGCGGCGCGCGCGCTGGCCAACCTGACCGGCCTGGCGGCGGTCACGACGACCCCCAAGGGCGGCAACGTCCAGATGACCCATTTTGAGATCTTCAAGACCGGAAAATACAACGTCGCGATCGTCGGCGTGACCAGCGTCGGCGGGGTCAAAACACGGGTCTGCCGGGCGCAGAAGGAGCTGAGCGCCGCGCAGCTGCAAGAGCTCGAGGCGCTGCTCAACCGCCTGTTTGTCTTCGTCTCCCCCGAGGATCTCTCGCAGGAGCGCATTCAGGAGGCGGTCGCCGAGCTCGGGCCCGACGCCGAGCTCGCCAGGCCGGTATTGCTGGGGGCGTTCGCGATCATCCGCGGCGCGCAGGAGGTGCGCGTCTATACCGACGGCGCGGAGAAGCTGCTCGCCTACCGCGAATTCGATTCCCACATCCGCGAGCTGCTCGAGCTCTTCTCCGATTCCGCGCAGATGTGCGCGCGGCTGGACGCCGACGAGTCGCTCAAAATCTATGTCGGCGACGAGCCGGGCGCGTTTGGGATGGATTCCCTGAGCGTCGTCATGGGGCGCTATCGCGCGCTGGGCGGCCGGCACGGCGTGCTCGCGGTGATCGGGCCCGTCCGAATGAATTACGGCTTTATCATTCCGAGACTCACCTATTTTCGGGACCGTGTGAGCGCTGCGCTCACCAACCCGACAGCGTAAATTTACAGAGGAAACGAGGCGACCACGCATGAGCGAAGAGACAAAGGAGGTCGCGGCGCAGGAGACGCCCGCCGAAGAATGCGCGCAAAGCGACCATTTGCCGCAGACGGCTGAAAGCGCCGGCGGCAAAAAAGAAAAAAAGCGCGACAAGCACGAAAAGGAGCTCGCCAAGGCGCGCGAGGAGACCGAAAAAGCGCAAAAGGAGCTGGCGGAGACAAAGGACCTTTTGCTGCGCACCGCGGCGGAATACGACAACTACCGCAAGCGGACCGAGCGCGAAAAGCTCAGCAGCGCCGCTTTCGGCGCGGCCAACACGGTGGAAAAGCTGCTGCCGGTGCTCGACACGCTCGAGCTGGCGGCCGAGGCGGAAACCGCCGACGAGGCCTATAAAAAGGGCGTTGTGATGACCCTCAAGCAGTTCGCCGACGCGCTCAAGGCGCTCGGCGTGGAGGAGATCGAGGGGGTCGGGGCGGAATTTGACCCCAATCTTCACTGCGCGGTCGCGCGCGAGGCGAGCGAGGAGCTCGACAGCGGCAAGATCGTCAAGGTGATGCGCAAGGGCTATCGGATGGGGGATCGCGTCGTGCGCGCCTCGATGGTTTCCGTGGCCGAATAAAACAGGTCAACATCAGTTATTCATCATATAAAGGAGAAAGTTATTATGGCAAAGATTATCGGCATCGATCTCGGCACCACAAACTCGTGCGTCGCGGTCATGGAGGGCGGAGAGCCCGTCGTCATCACCAACGCGGAGGGCGCGAGAACAACGCCGTCCGTCGTCGCGTTTTCCAAGACCGGAGAGCGGATGGTCGGCTCGACCGCAAAGCGCCAGGCCATCACCAACCCCGACCG
>CAZKRQ010000247.1:0-3445 GCA_964555125.1 uncultured Oscillospiraceae bacterium | reverse complement strand
GCGCGGCCTGAAAGCGGGGCTCGCTGAACTCGGGCGCGTGATAGGTGGGCAGTTGACAAGCCATATTCGTGTCGTCCTCCCTGCGGCGGTGCGGCCGCCTGATTCTGTTTTTTGAAGAGCGGGAGCGCGGCCGGCGCTCAGCGGTGGTTTTTCAGATAGTATTTATAGAATTTTACGCTGCGGGCGAGCGCGTCGGTGTCGATATTCTCATTGGCGGCGTGCATGGCGCCGAGCTGCTGCGGGTTCATATAAACGGGGCTGAAGCGCAGGCAGTTGCTCGAGACCGCGTCATAGTTGCGGCAGTCGGTGCCGCCGCTGACGTAATACGGCGCGACGACGACATCGGGGAAGCACTCGCGCACACAACCGGCGAGGAAGCGGTATTCCTCCCCGTCGGTGTCGACGGCGGAGGAGGCGTCGCGGGACTCGAGAACCTCGACGGTCAGATCATGCTTGCGGGCATATTTCTCGATCACCGCGATGGATTCCGCCGCGTTTTGATGCAGCGCCGTGCGCAGATTGCAGACGACATACGCCTCGTCGGGGATCACGTTGGGGGTCTGCGAGCCGCCGCACATGGTGAAGACAAAGGTGGTGTTGACCAGCGCGCCGCCGTGGGGCGAAACGGCGGGCATCACGCGGGTGATCAGGGGCTTGAAGAGCCACAGATTGCCAAACAGCAGCCGCATGGGAAAGGACATATAGGGCGCCATCGCGCGGAACATCGCGACGACAGGGGTTGTCATGGCCTTTTTAAAGGGCTGCCTGCGCTCGACCTCGCTGACAAAGTCCGCCAGACGGGCGAGCGGGGTGTGGCGCGGCGGCGTGGAGGAGTGGCCGCCCGAGCCGCGCGCGACGATTTTGAGATCGGCGTATCCCTTTTCCACAACGCCGATCACGCCGCATTTGCCCTCCAGGCCGGGCATGACGTTGCCCGAGATGCCGCCGCCCTCATCCATGACGGCGGCCAGGCGGATGCCCTTGTTTTTGAGATATTCGACGGTCATCGGCGCGCCCGTGCCCGAGATTTCCTCGTCGATCGAGGAGGCGAGATAGACGTCGCAGGGCGGGACAAAGCCCTCGGCGAGCAGCTCCTCGACCGCCTGCCACTCGCCCATGACGGTGCATTTGCAGTCCATCGCGCCGCGGCCCCAGATCTTCCCCTCCTTAATCGCGCCGGAGAAGGGGTCATCCGTCCATTCGCGCTCCTCGGCGGTCACGACGTCCTGATGGCCCATCAGCAGAATAGCGTCGCGGGAGGAATCCCGGCCGCGCCAGCGCAGCAGCAGGTTGCCCTCCAGCTCGGTCCACTCGAGCTCCTTCGCGATGCGGGGGAAGCGGGCGCGCAGCACCTCGTGCAGCCTGTGAAATTCCGTGAGATCGTGCCTGCCGCGCAGCGACACCGTCGGCACCTGCACCATCTGCGAGAGGGTTTCGGCGTAGTTCGCCTCCTCCTCGGGGGTGAATTCGAGCGGGGACGGCGCGCCGCTCACCGTTTTTTTGATGCGCAGGGCGTTGACGACGGCGGCGAGAAGGAGCAGGACGATCACGCCGAGCAGGCAGAGAAGAACAGTTCCGATAGTCATTTGATGATTCCTTTCCGATACAGAATAAAGGCGGCGACGAGCGAGACGGCGGCGATGACAAACACCATGATCGACACCGACGAGGTCAGCTGCGGGAAGAGCAGAAACAGCGCGATGCCGAGCGCGAGCGGGAGGATCGCCGCCTTCGGGCTGTCCACGGCGTAGCGGAACCCGAGGGCGCCGAACATGGCCGGGATGACTGTTTTAAATGCGGGCAGCAGCGTGGGGTTCTCGAGCAGCGGGCCGAGCGGGACGAGCAGCAGCACGCCCGCGGCGAGCACGAGGGTGGTCGTGATCGCGCTCGTCGCGATCGAGATGGTCGAGACGATCTCGTTTTCCTGCGTGCCGACCTGGGTGCCCATCATGTCCCGCGCGTTCATCGCGCAGGGGATTTTGAGGTTCGAGAGGTTGCCGGTGATAAAGGCGAGATAGGTGCCGCCGGTGCCGAGCAGCGGAGCATAGGTCACCAGCTCGACAATCCCGGAGGGGATGTCCATCAGCAGAATCGGCAAAAAGACAGCCCAGAACGCCGGGCTGAAATTGGGCAGCGTGCGGAAAATCAGGCAGACGCCGGCGGGGATGCAGAGCATGACGACGATCATGACCGCCGTCCAGAAACGGCCGGTTCGGTGCATACTGTCATAATACGCCTCCGCTGTGGTTTTTACGGTTGTTTGCTTCATTCTTTGGTTCCTCCTCACTCCACAAAGACCGACAGGGCGGGGAACAGGAACTGCCCGCCGACCGCGGCCACCATGCCCAACAGCATACTGAAGGCGAAGGCGTAGTTTTCCAGCCAGGTCTGGTTCTTTTTGCGGATGAGCCAGGTGAACAGCCCCATGCACGCCGCCGAGACCAGGCATGCGATCAGATAGAGGATATTGGCCGGCCGGACCGTGCCGTCGGAGAGGGTCATGACCCGCAGCTTGCCGAATGCGTCGCCGACATAGGCGGCGACCATGCCCATAAAGACTGCGCAGAACAGCACCTCGGACATCCGCGCGTCCTTTGTCGCCGCCGCAGTCAGCTTTTTCTGATAGCTCTTATAGAAGAAGAGGATGACGAAGGAGGTCGACATGACGCCGAGCGTCATCGCGAACGCGATGGAGGCGAAGTCGGCGGGGTTCATCAGAGAAGAGGGGAGCTCGCCGAGCCCGAGGCCCTTCGCGACGTTGTTCGCGGTCGGCCCCTCGACCTGTAGCGAGCCGACAACCGACAGGCGCACCCACGGCAGAGGGATGCCGAGCGAGGGCGTGAGCGCGAGAACCCCGATCAGGATTGCGATCGACGGCAGGACCGTAAAGGTTGCGCTTTGGATCACGACCTTTTTCAGGCCGGACGTATCCATGCCGATCCGCTTGCCCTGTCGCCAGGCGCGGATCAAAAACAAAAACGCCTGAAACAGAACAAGCAGCACCACGCCGCCCGCGAGCAGATACATCGGCACGGAGTTCGCCATTGACAGAAAATCTTCCATGGGTTCCTCCACAAAATAAGTAAGAATATCTTTATCTTAACATATTTTTGTGAAAAGACGAGCTTTCCGCAGCGATTTTTCGGTTTTTTTTCGCTTTTTTGCGCAGGGCAGGCGCGGGATTTGCGGGTGAAAGCGAAAAAGCCCCCCGCGCAAGGCAACGCGGAGAGGGAGACGAGGCTGTGCCGTCTGTATTTTTCGATCGGACAGTTCGCGGACGGGGGACGGTTATTTTGTCAGGGGAGAGGCGGAAGCCGCCGTGGGCACGCCGTAATCCAAAGGCAAAGACCGCTTCTTTCTGTTAAAACCACCTAAACTGAGTTTTAATATGCCGATGTAGTCTTAATACGATATTAAAAAAGTCGAACCGAAGTGACTGCGTGTT
>CAZKRQ010000246.1:3160-3456 GCA_964555125.1 uncultured Oscillospiraceae bacterium | reverse complement strand
ATTCGATATTCTTTAGAAGGCGCGCTGTTGTGCGGCTTCGCCGGGTGCGGGAAGGGCGCGCCGACAACGGCGGGGATCTCCTCCCCGTCCCGGCCCTCAATGACGAGCTCGCTGCCCATCAAACAGGCGACGTCGAGCCCGCCCGCCTTGGCGACGCGGACAAAGCCGCCCTTTTCAAACCCGCACACGACGAGGCCGATGCGGTCGGCATGGGCCTCGAGCAATACGGTTTTCTGCCCCTCCTGCGGGGGCCTCACCGTCACCAGCAGATCGCCGAGCGGCGTCACCTCATACGG
>CAZKRQ010000246.1:0-3150 GCA_964555125.1 uncultured Oscillospiraceae bacterium | reverse complement strand
AGCGCAGAATCGCCTCCCGCGCGTCCTTCTCCCTGCCGGGAATGCCTTTTTGCGCGCACAGAGTTTGCAGCATCTCAAAACAATCCGTCACAGTTCCATCACCAGCCTTTTAAAATGTCTTCCCCGTTCTTCAAAGTTCGCGTAGAGATCGAAGCTCGCCGAGGCCGGCGACATCAAAACGACGTCGCCCTCCTCCGCCAGCGCGTTCGCGCGCGCGACACAGGCCTCCAGATCGCGCAGCGACTCGATTCGCAGCGCCGCCGGGTCGTATCCGCCGCACCTTTCCACCTCTTCGCGGATCACCGGCCCGGTCGCGCCGCACAGCAAAAGCGTCTTGACGCTCTTGAGAATTTCGGGCGCGAGCGGCGCGTAGCTGATCTTTTTGTCATAGCCGCCCGCGATGAGAATAACCTTGCGATCAAAAGAGCGCAGCCCCGCGATGGTGCGGGTCGGCGAGGTGCCGATCGAGTCGTTATACCACCGCACGCCGCCCTTCTCGCGCACCAGCTCAATGCGGTGCTCGACGCCCCGAAAGGTGGAGACGACCGAGCGGATTGCCTCATCGCGGACAAGCCCCATCACCGCCGCGGCCGCCGTCGCGACATTCTCCTTGTTGTGGTCGCCCGGCAGCGGTATCTCCGCGAGGCTCATGACCCTGCGGGCAGCGCCGTTCTCCGCCATCCAGAGATTCTTATCCGCGTCGAGATACGCCCCGTTTTCGACCGGGTTGCAGCGGCTGAACCACCGCAGCGCGCCCTGCACGTCGGGCTCCATCGAGCGGGTGATCCCGTTCTCCGCGTTGAGCACCGCGACGCCGCTCTCGCTCTGCCAGAGCAGGATATTGCGCTTTGCGTCGATGTATTCCTCCATATCCTTGTGGTGGTCGAGGTGGTTGGGGGCCATATTGGTCACGACCGCCACGTCCGGGCTCTTTCTCATCGAGATGAGCTGAAAGCTGGACAGCTCGACCACCGCGATGTCCTCCGGCCTGACCTGCCCGATGCGCGGCAAAAGCGGCCGGCCGATATTGCCGCCGAGATGCACGGTGTAGCCCGCCGCCTCGAGGATTTTGGCGATCAGGGTTGTTGTGGTCGTCTTGCCGTCCGAGCCGGTCACCGCGACGATCTTGCACGGGCAAAGATCGAAAAAGGTCTCGATCTCACTCGTGACCGTCACGCCCGCCTCCACGGCGGCCTGAATCTCCGGCTTTGTGTAATCGATGCCCGGCGTGCGAAAGACGATCTGGGCCTCCCGAAGGCGGCTCAGATAGCTTTCGCCCAGCTCAAACGAGACGCCGAGCGCCGCGATTTCCTCCCCAAACGCGCCGAGCTGCGCGCGGCTCTTTCGGTCGCACAGCGTCACCGCCGCGCCCTTCGCCGCGAATTGTCGGATCAGCTCGCGGTGGCTGATTCCCGCGCCGAGAAAAAAGACCCTCTTCCCCCGAAGGGCCCGGTAATACGCTTCGAGCTCCTGACTCATGATTTCGCTCCTCTTCAAACTGTGTTTCGATGCATTATTGTATCACAAACGGCGTGCTTTGAAAACACCGCGGTGCAGATCGCCGCCTGCCGGCCCCGCTCCCGTCCCCGCAAGCCGCGCAGTCACACACCCGCGCGCGACGCAATAAAATGAACCAGACGATACTTCACTATCATCGGGAGATCAACGCCATGTATATATATAATGTGCAACGTCAGAAAAAAGACATCAGGGATTTGCCCCTGCAGCTGCAAACCACAGCGCTCTCTCTGCCGCGCAGCATCGACCTGCGCCCCGATTGCCCCCCTGTCTTCGACCAGGGACAGCTGGGCAGCTGCACCGCCAATGTCGGGGTCGCCGCCCGCATGATGCTGTCCGACCTCACGACGATGCTTTCCCGTCTGTATCTGTACTATAAAGAGCGTGTCATCGAGGGCACCGTGCCGGAAGACGCCGGCGCGTCGGTGCGCAGCATCTGCAAGGCGCTGCAGCGCTACGGCGTCTGCCGCACGTCGCTCTGGCCCTATGTTGAGCGCAAATTCGACCAGCCGCCTCCGCCGGGCGCCGACGCCAACGCCGTGCAATACCGCATCGCTTCCTATCGCTCGCTCGGCTCTGAGCCCGCCGAGATCCTCTCTATGGCCCGGCGCTTTCTCGCTCTCAAGCGTCAGCCGGTCCTCATCGGCGTGTCGATCTATGAGAGCTTTGAATCCAGACAGACACAGACGACCGGCGTCATCCCCCTGCCCAACCCCGACACAGAGCAATATCTCGGCGGCCACGCCCTGCTTGTCGTGGGCTACGACGACGCGCAGCAACACTTCATCGTCCGCAACAGCTGGGGCACGGGTTGGGGCGACCACGGCTATGGCTATATGCCCTATCGCTTTGTTCTGGAGGAATTCGCCTTTGATTTCTGGGTGCTGCAATAGGCGCGGCCCTTCTTTCGGCAAAAAAAACACGCCGCGGCGTATATTTTCGCGGCTTCCTGGCATCCTAAACGGTGAAACACACCGCAAAAGGAGCTGACAAAAACCATGGGTATGAACCCCTTTTCCCAGAATCCCGGCACGATCGAGGAGTGCTATGTCGACTGGAGCGCACTCAACAGCAAGCCCTATAACAAAAACACCGTCGACCCCTACACCAAGCTGCGCATCATCCTCGCCAACGGCGCGGAGTATGAACAGATCTGGTTCTCTCACCAGTTTTCCCGACACTGCGACAACAACGAGCTGCGGCGAGAGATCGCGTGCATCCGCCGCAGCGAGATGCAGCAGCAAAAGCGCATTTCCTCCCTCAAGCCGTCGAGCGAGTCGATTCTCGAGCACACCATCGGGTATGAGATGCTCGCGGTCGATCTGACCTCGGCCCTCGCGAAAAGCGAAAAGAACCCGGTCGTCAAAAAAGCGCTCGATTTCGCGCTGCTCGAGGATTTCGACCATCTGTACCGCTACTCCGACCTGCTGGAGGGCGAGCGCGGCGTCAAGGCCGAAAAGCTGGTCGGCCGCCATATCGAGATCATGCCCGGCCGCCCCACCGTCGCGCACCACCGTCACCCCTTTGACGACATCCGGCCGCATATCGACTGCGACGCCGATTTGCTGACCAAGCTCAACGTCTCGATCATCACCGCCGCCGAACAGCAGACGATGAACTACTATATGAACA
>CAZKRQ010000245.1:0-3473 GCA_964555125.1 uncultured Oscillospiraceae bacterium | reverse complement strand
GTCCTCCACCTCGCGAATCGCGCCGCACGCGAAGCCGCACTCGATGCCGCGCGCCGTTTCCACGATCACGCGATCCCGGTTTTTTATTGTGAGACCCGCAGGGTCGAAATAGTAGATCTTTCCCACATTCCGAAACTGCACGCCGATAACTTTGACCATGCTTTTTTTCTCCGTTATTTTATAGTATATCCGCCAACCGCGCGGCCAACCGTGTGCAGAGCAATTTCTGGTTTCCGTTTCGCTCGAGGTCGGCCGCCGTTTCGCCGCATTGCAGTGCCAACGCCTCCAATAAAGTGGGGTTGCCGCCGCTCTCGAGCGACCGGCGCGCAAACATGGTGAGATCAAACAGCAGAGCCTTGAGCTCGTCCCGCGAGTCGGCGCAGTCCAGCGCGCTGAGCAGCGACAGGCGGTCGCCCGCCTCGGCGGCGCGCAGCGCCCGACGGGCCGCGTCGCACATGGCGAGCCGCTCGGGAGAGGAGAGCGCCGCCCGCACCAGGCCGAGTCGCCCGCCGTACAGCGCGCACAGGCCGCGCAGACGCTCCGGGTCCCCGCCCGGGAAAAGCGCCTGCGCAGCGGCCGCGCAGGCATCGGCCTCCAGCGGCTCAACCCGCAGCCGCACGCAGCGCGACAGGATCGTCTCCAGCAGCTCCGCCTCGCTGCGCGCGGTCAGCAGAAAGAAAACGCCGGCGGGCGGCTGCTCGACGATTTTGAGCAGCGCGTTGGAGGAGCTTTTGTTGAGGTCGGCCGCATTTCTGACGATGGCGACCCTGCTCTGGTCGCTCATGACGGCGCTCTTTTGCAGCTCATAGGCCGCTTCGCGGACCCGCCGCACCGTGATCTGATGGGAGGCGCCCTCTCCCTCTATCACCAGGCAGTCGGGGTGGACGCCGCGGCCCACAAGGTCGTGGGCATCGTCGAGAAGCGCACGGGCAATCAGCCGCGCAAGAAAATTGCGCCCGCAGCCGTCTTCGCCGCACAGCAGCACCGCGTGCGGCAACGTCCTCGCGTCGAGGAGAGGGACGAGTCTTTCTTTCAGCGCGCCGTTGCCCAGAAAGGGCGCGAGATACTCAGAGCCGTTCAAAGCGCTCAATCGGCTGCACAAAGACGACGGCGCCGCCCACCGTCACCTCGAGCGGATAGGCATTGGAAACCCCCATGCCGTAGGTCGTCGTCGCGGGCACCATCTGGCGGCGCTTTTTGCTCTGCTCCCTGATGACGTCGATGGCGTCGTCGACCTTGCCGTCCTCGACGGCAATCATGAAGGTCACGTTGCCCGCCTGCAAAAAGCACCCCGTCGTCGCCAGACGGGTGACATGGAACCCCTGCGAGGTCAGCCCTGTCTGCACGGCGGTGCTGTCGTCTTTATTTACAATCGCTGTGATAAGCTTCATGTGGAGTACCTCCTTCAATAAAGATACATATTTATTATATTTTATTATCGGTTTTTTCGCAATACTACCCGCTGCGAATTTATAACATTCCGTATTGTGTCAAATGCGCTCCAATTCCTGTTGAAGCTGCGCGGATAAAAGGGGCCAATTTTTAACGGTTTTAACAGAGTTTTCAACAGAGTCCCTATTTTTACCTATACAGACAGTTGAGGCGGCTTGCCAGCGCGGCGACCGGCGAGGGCCGCGCAAAGCCTGTGCCCTGCGCGGCCCTCTGAAAGCTATTGCCCGTCCTTGAGATAGGTATCGATGATAAACCGCGGACGGCGTTTGGTCTCGCTGTAAATTTTGCCGATATATTGGCCGATGATGCCGAGCGAGAGGAGCTGCACGCCGCCCAGCAGCAAAATGAGCATCGTCATGGAGGTCCACCCGGTCACGGTGTTGCCCGACAGCCATCGGACGAGGCAGTACACAAGGCCGGCAACGCTCGCGAGGCAGAGGACCATGCCGAGCCCGACGATGATTTGCAGCGGCTTCACCGAGAAGGACGTGATACCGTCCCAGGCGAAGGAGAGCATCCTGCGCAGAGGGTATTTGCTCTCGCCGGCAAAGCGCTCGCTGCGCTCGTAATAGACGACGTCGGTTTTGAAGCCGATGAGCGTGACAATGCCGCGCAAAAAGAGATTGACCTCGCCGAATTCGGCAAGCGCCTCGAGCGCGCGGCGGCTCATCAGGCGATAGTCCGCGTGGTTATAAACGACCTTGGCGCCCAGCCCGTTCATGACCCTGTAAAAGCCCTCGGCGGTCGCGCGTTTAAAGATCGTGTCGGTTTCCCTCTTGCTGCGCACGCCGTAGACAATGTCGGTTCCCTGATTGAATTTCTCGATCATCGCGTCGACCGCGCCGATGTCGTCCTGTAGGTCCGCATCCATCGAGATCACCGCGTCCGCCTCGTCCTTGACGGTCAGCAGGCCCGCGAGAAGCGCGTTTTGATGGCCGCGGTTACGCGAGAGCTTGATGCCCCGAAAAAGAGGGTTTTCGCGGTGAAACTGCTCGATCAGCGTCCAGGTCGCGTCGCGGGACCCGTCGTCGACATAGACGACGCGGCTCTCGGGCGAAATCTGCTTTTGGCCGATCAGCGCGTCGAATTTTTCCGTCAGCCGCCGCGTCGTCTCGGCCAGCACGGCCTCCTCATTGTAGCAGGGAATCACCATGTAGATTGTGTTGTTGTTCAAACCGTTGCCTCCGCTCTTATGATAGTTTTTGCTGTCCGTTTAAAACCAGGGCAATTTGTCCGCGAGGATCACGACGAGCAGCGCGGGCAGCATGTTGACCGTCTTGAATTTGGTGAGCCCCATCAGGTTCAACCCGATCGCGATAATCATGACAAAGCCGACCATGCACAGCGCGTTCAGCGACGACGGGTTGGCCGCAAAAAACGGGGCGAGAAGCCCGGCGGCGAGGGTTAGCCCTCCCTGATACAGCAATATCGGGAGCGCGGCGACGAGCACGCCGAAGCCGAGCGTCGAGGCGAGGAAGATCGAGCTGATGCCGTCCATCAGGCTTTTGATATAGAGAAGGCTCGGGTCGTGGTTGAGGCCGTCGTTGAACGCGCCCATAATGGTCATTGCCCCGACGCAGAATAAAATCGTCGAGGTCACAAAGCCCTTTGAAAAGCCGTCGAGCCGAAACCGCCGCTCCGCCCAGGCGCTGAGCCGGTCAACGGCGTCCTCCAGATGCAAAAGCTCGCCGATCAAGGTGCCCGTGACTAGGCTGATAAGAAGCAATATACTGCCGGAGGCCTCGACCGCGCCGCTCTGCGTAATCGTGAGCATATAGCTCAGCGTGTTTGTCAGACCAATGAGAAAGGTGCACAGGCCCACGATCTTCATGCATCTTTCGGAGAGCTCCTGCCGAATCCCCTTTTTCACAATCAGGCCGACTGCGCCCCCGCATAAAACAGCGGCGGCGTTTACAACAGTTCCCGTCATTTTAACCCCTTGTTTTTTGTCGCATTCTTTCGTTTCTATTATAAATTGCTCCAAAATGTCCGTCAAGGGAATTGACAAACAGCTTCGGGTG
>CAZKRQ010000244.1:0-3501 GCA_964555125.1 uncultured Oscillospiraceae bacterium | reverse complement strand
TGCCCGCGCGGTTCACCGTCAACGACAACATGATCGTCGAGCCGGCGAGCGAGTCGGAGGCCGGCGGCGTCGAGATCCGGCGCGGCCCGAATATCAAGGAATTCCCCAAGGCCCGTCCGCTGGACGGCGAGCTCGACGTCCCGGTCGTGCTCAAGGTCGGCGACAATATCACGACCGACCACATTATGCCCGCGGGCAGCAAGATCCTGCCCTACCGCTCCAATATCCCCTATCTCTCGCAGTTCTGCTTCACCCGCTGCGACGAGGAGTTCCCCGCGCGCGCCAAGGCCGCGGGCGAGGGCGTTATCCTCGGGGGAGAAAATTACGGGCAGGGCTCCTCCCGCGAGCACGCGGCGCTCGTGCCCCTCTATCTCGGCATCCGCGCCGTGATCGCCAAGAGCTTCGCGCGCATCCACAAGGACAACCTCGTCAACGCGGGCATCGTGCCGCTCGTTTTCGCAGACGCCGCGGACTATGACGCGGCCTCGCTCGGCGAACGGCTGCGCACCGTTGACCTTGTCGCCGCGGTTCGGGACGGAAAGCAGACGGCAACCGTCGAGGGCGCGCGCGGCGCGTTCAGCGTCAAACTGGAACTTTCGGCGCGCCAGCGGGAGATCCTGCTCGCGGGCGGTCTTCTCAACTATACAAAACAGAAAGCGGAGAATTGAACTTATGATGGATGTCAAAGCGGCTGCGGCCCATTTTGAACAACTGCTCAACCAACAGCTCGCGCGCTGTGAGAAAATGGCGCAGGATAAGGATTTCGACGACTACGCCAAGCTCGACAAGCTCGTTATCGGCGTCTGCGGCGGCGACGGCATCGGCCCGACCATCTGCGCCGAAGCCGAGCGGGTGCTGCGCTTTTTGCTCGACGGCGAGGTCAAAGCCGGCAGGGTCGAGTTTCGCGACATCGAGGGCCTGACCATCGAAAACCGCCGCGCGCAGGGCAAGGCGATCCCGGACGACGTGCTCGCCGAGCTGAAAAAGTGCAACGTCATCCTCAAGGGGCCGACCACCACCCCCGACGCGGGCGACAAGGGCCCCAATGTCGGCAGCGCCAACGTCGCCATGCGCCGCGAGCTCGACCTGTTCGCCAATATGCGCCCCGTCAAGGTGCCGAGCGAGGGGATCGACTGGACCTTCTTTCGCGAAAACACCGAGGGCGGCTACGCGGTCGGCGACAGGGGGGTCGGCCTTGACGGCCTCTCGGTCGACTTCACCATCACGACCGACGAGGGCACCCGCCGCATCGCCCGGCTCGCCTATGAGTTTGCGAAAAACAACGGCAAAAAGCGGGTCTCGATCATCACCAAGGCCAACGTCATCAAGGAGACGGACGGCAAATTCCTGCGCCTGTGCGAGGAGGTCGGGCGGGAATACCCCGACATCGTGACCGACGACTGGTACGCCGACATTCTGACGGCGAAGCTGATCGACCCCGCGCGCCGCAACCTCTTTGAGGTCGTCGTGCTGCCCAATCTCTACGGCGACATCATCACCGACGAGGCGGCGCAGATCCAGGGCGGCGTCGGGACGGCGGGCAGCGCCAATATCGGCAAGCACTACGCCATGTTTGAGGCGATTCACGGCAGCGCCCCGCGCATGGTGGAGGAGGGGCGCGCGCAGTACGCCGATCCCTGCTCGATGCTGCGCGCCGCGGTCATGCTGCTGCGGCATATCGGCCGCCAGGAAAAGGCCGAGCTGCTCGAGAAGGCGCTCGATTTCTGCATGTTCACCGAGAAAAAGCTGGTCATCACCGGCCGCGCCGACGGCGCGACCTGCGAGGCGTTCGGCAACTATCTGATGGAAACGGTCCGGCGAATCGAAAGCGGCGAGGTAAGGGCCTGATGAAACAGAACGAATCGGTCTCTTTGCTGGTGGTTCGGCGTCTTCCCCGCTATTACCGCTTCCTGACCGAGCTGAAAAAGAGCGGCATCGTCCGCATCTCCTCCAAGGAGCTGGCCAAGCGCATGGGTCTGACCGCCTCCCAGATCCGGCAGGATCTCAACTGCTTCGGCGGCTTCGGGCAGCAGGGCTACGGCTATAATGTCGACCAGCTCTCGGACGAGATCGAGCGCATCCTCTATCTCGACACAACCCTGCCCGCGATCATGATCGGCGTCGGCAACCTCGGGCGGGCGCTCTCCGGCTTTTTGTTCGAGGCAAAGGGCATCCGCCTCATCGGCCTGTTCGACAAAAATCCCCGCGCCATCAACGACATCAACCCCGAGCTCGACGTCATGAGCATCTCCAAGCTCGACGAGTTCTGCACCGAGCACCACCCGATCATCGCCATTCTCTGCATCCCGAGCGAGCACGCGCAGCAGATGGCCTCGCGGCTCGTCAACCTGGGCATCAAGGGTCTCTGGAATTTCAGCCACATCGACCTTCGCGTCGACCCCTCCATCTGCGTCGAGAGCGTTCACCTCGGCGACAGCCTGATGACGCTCGGCTTCAACGTGCACACCGGGCTCAAAAAAGAGCAGAAGTCGGATGAATAATTTCGCGCCGTCCGGCATATAGTATCCATTGTCAAGCAAAGGAAATGTCCAAGACGAAAAACGCCCCTGCGCGCTGCGGCTCCAGCGCGCGGGGGCACTGCTTTTTTCAACGGGCTCCAGCGGCCCTAAAACGGTCAGGCAAACCGGCCGGCGGCGAAATAAAAGCCGTATTTCCACGAAAACGCCGCGCGCCAACGGGCGAAAAGCCTTCGTTATGCCATGAATGCCGCCGTCCCCGGGCATCCCTGCGCGGCGCTCTTGCGTTTTCACGAAAGCGTATCTGTCTGTTCCGTGCAAAAGCGCGCTCTTTTTCCATCTCTCCGGCGTCGCGTCTTCCACCCGGCGTTCTGTTTTTACCGCCGCTTCTCAGCCGCCGCACAGCGCCAGCATGACGCGATAGACCCCACACGCGGCCAACCACGCGACGCCTGTCTGGCAGAGCATCGCGAGAACCGCGCTCAAGCCGCTGCCCAGCTCGCGGCGGATTGCGGCGACCGCCGCGGCGCAGGGCGTATACAACAGCACGAACACGAGAAACGCGCAGGCGGCCGGGAAAGTAAACATCCCCCGAATCGCCGTCTGCACGCCCCCCGCCCGGCCCGCGGTGAGGATCGTGAGCGTGCTGACAACCGCCTCCTTCGCCGTCAGGCCCGTCACGAGCGCCGTCGTCGCGCGCCAATCCGTAAACCCGAGCGGCGCGAACAGCGGCGCGGCGCGGCGGCCGATTTCGGCCAGCATACTCGCCGCGGGCTCGACCTGCTGCAGCGAAAAACTGAAATGCTGCAAAAACCAGATCGTGATCGACGCGAGAAAAATAATGGTAAACGCCTTGTTGACAAACTCCTTCGCGCGCCGCGCAATCAGACGCGCCACGCTTTTGGCCCCCGGCATACGGTAGGGCGGCAGTTCCATGACAAAGGGCACCGGATCGCTGCGCAAGATCGTGTTTTTAAAAAACAGAGCATACAGAATTCCCACAAAAATCCCCAGCGCGTAAAGG
>CAZKRQ010000243.1:0-3530 GCA_964555125.1 uncultured Oscillospiraceae bacterium | reverse complement strand
GAACTCCTGCACATGACCGGGGCCGAGCCAGACGGCAACGGGGTTGGAGGGCGCGGTGAGGCGGCGGGCGATTTGAGACAGACGCTCGCCCGACTCTGCGCCGAGCCCCTTCATGCACAGCACGATGGGGAGGCCGCGCAGCCCGAGCGGCGCGAGCGCGCCGAAGAGGTCCTCGAGGCTCTGCGAGGCGATGGAGATCACAAGAGCGTCCGCGCGGGCGGCGCTTTCAAACGAGTCGGACAGCGCGACGGAATCGGGCAGGGTGAGCAGCCCGTTCGAGCGGGTCGCGCGGAACTGCTGCAAGCGCGCGGACCCGGCGCGGCCGCAGAGCGTCACATGGTGGCCGATATGGTCGAGATACCAGGCGATGCAGGAGCCCCAGCGGCCGCAGCCGATCACAGTGATACGCATAAAGACCCTCCTTCAGAGAATAAACGAAAAAAGCGCTTTGCGCGGTCATGTGCGGCGTCCCTACCGCGGCGCGCCGCCGGGCTCCCGCTGCAAGGCCACGATCGCCTCGCAGTGCGCCGTGTTCGGGAATAGATCGACGGGCGTAACGGCCCCGGGGCGGTAGCCGAGCGCGCAGAGAGCTCTGAGGTCGCGCGCAAGGGTCGCGGGATTGCAGGAAATCATGACAATGCGTTTGGGCGCCATGGCGGCGAGCGCCGCCAGCGTTTCGCCGCTGCATCCCTTGCGGGGCGGGTCGACGACGGCTATGTCGACGTGTTGGCCGCGCGCCGCGAGGGTCGAGGCTGCCGCACCGGCGTCCGCGAGGAGGAATTCACAGTTGCCGAGGCCGAGCGCGGCGGCGTTGCCGCGCGCATCCCGCACGGCATCCGGCACGGCCTCGACGCCGATGAGCCGGCGCAGGGCAAAGCGGCGCGCGACGGAGAGGCCGATGGTGCCCGCGCCGCAATAGAGATCCAGCAGCGTATCGCCGGGCGCGGGATCGGCGAGCGCAGCGGCGCGCTCGTAAAGCAGCTCGGCGGCCGGGGTGTTGATCTGGAAAAACGACGGGGGAGACAACCGCACTGGCACGCCGCATATCTCGTCGCCGAGAAGGCCGCTGCCCCAAACCGTGCGGTAATGCGGCCCGAGGATGACGTTGCCGGGGGTGCTGTTCCGATTGACGACGACCGAGCCGATCTCGGGGAAATCCGCGCTGATCCTTTGCGCGAACTCTTTTTCGCCCGCGAAGCCCTGCCCGTTGAGCACGACGCAGAGCATCACTTCGCCGGTTTTGCCGCTGCGGCGCAGCAGCAAATGCCGCACAAGGCCGCTGCGCGAGCCCTCGTCATAGGCGGTCAGCCCCCGCTCGGTGAACAGCGCGCAGGCGCGCGCCGCGATTTTGTTGAGAAGCGCCGGTTGCAGCCGGCAATCGGCGCAGGGCACGACGCGGTGGCTGCGCTTGGCAAAATAGCCGAAGCTTATTTCGCCGCCCGCGCCGGTCGTGACGGGATATTGCACCTTATTGCGGTAACGGCTTGCCGAGGGGCTCGCCACGGTTTCGTTTACTTCCAGCTCAAGGCCGCCCAGACGGGTCAGCGCGTCGCGCACGAACCGGCGCTTTGCCTCCAGCTGGGCGGCGTACTCGAGATGGCACAGGTCGCAGCCGCCGCACCGGCCGAAAGCGGGGCAGAGAGGCGCGACGCGTTCACGACCGGGGGAGAGAATTTGCTCGATACGGCCGAAGGCGTGGGTTTTTGCGAGCTTGACGAGCCTGACGGCCAGACGGTCGCCCGGCGCGCTGTAGGGCACGAAAACGGCCATGCCGTTCAGGCGGCCGACCCCGCTGCCGTCGTTGGACAGCGACTCGATTTCAATTGTGACAATGTCGTTCTTTTGCACGCTGAAATTCTCCGAAACGGTGAAGTGAAATGAGCGGCCCCTGTGGGTGCAGCCAAACGGTGCGAGCCCGATTTGGGGCACTTTTTTATTTGCGCCAGCAGAGCCCGTAAAGGGAGCGGAACCCGACGGCGGAGACCGCGGATGCCGCGATCGCGAATTCGGCCGCGGCGCCTGAGCAATTTGGCGCGAAAAGGTCTGCCGCGCGTTGGCCGGACAGCAGAGCGCAACATGCAGGCAAAAGCGCTTCAGCGTGTCCTGAAAGGTCCGCGAGGTCCCTTCGGGTACTGACGGATCCCGCCGTTCGCGGCGGTTTCATAAGGAAACAAAAGCGGCCGCATCTGACGCAAAAAGCACAGCTGTGGCGTTCTCAAGCCCCGCATTCCACCAGAGAGTGCCGCGCCTTTCGTTCTTGCATCTGCGCCTTCTTTTCTATTCTCACCACCGCATCGCCGGGGAGCTATTTTGATTTGAACGCCGCTTTTACAGTATAGCACAGATGGCGCGCGGGTAAAAGCGAAAGAATCTCCGGTTGCGCGAATATAGATAGAAGAAGGGCAGGAGGAGGGAAACGGGTTGGACGGATTTTTGCAATGGATCGAGAAAATCAACGCGGCGCTCGGCGCGTTTGTCTGGGGCGTGCCGATGATGGCGCTGATGCTGGGCGCGGGCGTGTGGTTCACGCTGCGCTCGGGCTTTTTTCAGATCACCCATGCGGGCCTGATCCTGCGCGAAACGGTGGGCAGCCTCTTTCGCAGGCGGGGCGCTTCGGGCGACCGGCACGCAATCTCTCAGTTTCAGGCCTTTTCAACGGCGCTCGCGGCGACGATCGGGGTGGGCAATATCGCCGGCGTGGCGACGGCGATCACAAGCGGCGGGCCGGGCGCGGTGTTTTGGATGTGGGTCGCGGCCTTTTTCGGGATGATGACCACCTACGCCGAAAACGTCCTCGGCATTTTTTACCGCCGCCGCGGCGAGACCGGCGAGTGGACCGGCGGCGCGATGTACTATATCGCGCAGGGGCTGAAGGACAGAAAATTTCTGGGCATGTTCGCGGAGCCTCTCGCAAAGCTGTTCAGCATTTTCTGCGTGCTGGCCTCTTTTGGGATGGGCAATATGTCGCAGGTCAACACCATCGCGGTCTCGCTCGAGAGCGCGTTCTCGGTGCCGCCCGCCGCGACCGGCGCGGTGCTCGCCGTGCTGGTGGGGCTGGTGGTGCTTGGCGGCATCCGCCGGATCGCGCGCGTGACCGAAAAGGTGGTGCCGGTCATGGCGATCGGCTATCTGCTCGCGGCGTTCGCGGTGCTGTTTGTCAATCGGGCGCAAATTCCGGCGGTGTTCGGCGGCATCCTTCACGCGGCCTTTTCACCGCGGGCGGCGCTCGGCGGCGCGGCGGGCGTCGCGGTGCGCTCGGCGGTTTCCTGGGGGCTCAGGCGGGGCGTGTTCTCCAACGAGGCGGGGCTTGGGTCTTCCGTAATGGCCCATGTCGCCGCCGATTGCCGGGAGCCGGCGGTGCAGGGGATGTGGGGCGCGCTTGAGGTGTTTCTCGACACGATCGTCATGTGCTCGCTCACGGCCTTTGTCGTTTTGTCGGCCGGTGTGGCGGGCGCGACCGACGCGTCGGGAAGGGCGGTGGAGGGAGCGTCTCTGGTCGGCCTCGCGTTTTCCAACACCTTTCATGAGGC
>CAZKRQ010000242.1:1612-3531 GCA_964555125.1 uncultured Oscillospiraceae bacterium | reverse complement strand
CTTGCTTTCGGCACATTTTTATGCTAATATATATAGGCTTGCATAAATCCTCTGGGCAACCGGCGGGGTTAATGTTACACAACATTAAGCGGACGGTCCTCTGTCAGCAGAGCCTGTTAAGAACGTCTGAATTTCAATTTTCAGGAGGAAAACCGAAATGGCGGATGCAAACGAAAACAAGGTGACAGAAGTCGCCGAGGCTGTCGAGGCAGTCGAGGAGACCGAGACCAAAGCTCAGGCGGTAGAGGAAGCCGCGCCTGTGCAGGAGGAAAAAGAGGCTCCGAAAAAGGAAGCTAAGAAGTCGACCAAGCACGTCGATGCGATTAAGCTTATGACCGAGGGCATGATCCGCGAGGATCAGCACAAGTTCAACATCGGCGATACCGTGCGCGTGCATGTGCGCATCAAGGAGGGCGAGCGCTCCCGTATTCAGGTCTTTGAGGGCACCGTTATCGCGAAAAAGCATGGCGGCATCCACGAGACCTTCACCGTTCGCCGCACTTCATACGGCGTTGGCGTCGAGCGCGTTTTCCCGATCAACTCGCCGAACGTTGAGAAGGTCGAGATTGTCCGCAGCGGTAAGGTTCGCCGCGCCAAGCTCTATTACCTCAGAGATCGTGTCGGCAAGGCCGCAAAGGTCAAGCAGAAGCTGGCGCGGTAAGTGTGAGAGGTTTAAGCGGCTTTTAACTGAAGGAACGTTAGAGAACTGTCGAATCAAGCGATTGATTCGACAGTTTTACTTCAAAACGGACGAAAAGACCGTTTCAGGCGCAAGCCGCCGTTTTTAATATATCCGTGATAGACTTTAAGGAGGGAAAAAGTCAATGCAGCCTGTCAGTAAGGGTCGCCGGGTTGGCTCGTTTTTTATCGTGCTCGGCGTTTTTGCGCTCGGTGTCGTAATTCAGTTTGCGAGCGTTTTTGCGCTCATGCTTGTCGAAATGCTCGTTTCGTTGCTGCGGGGCGGGGGCGATTTTGCGGAGATTATAACGGGAATCGCCTCGCAAACCCTTGAGGCGCTGCTTCTTTCACAGCTTGTCAGCGTTGCGGTCTTCGGTTCGTGGTACTATTTTGGCCTGCGCAAAAAGCAACGCGGAATACCCGCGCAGCGGTTTACGCCTCGGGCAGCGGGCGGCCTGTTGCTGGTTGGGATCGGGTTGAATGTCCTCATCAGCTGCGTGTTGGACCTTGTCGACCGTCTCGCGCCCACCGTCATGGAGAGATACCAGCAGCTGATGGAGAGCGCGGGCATCGGCGAGCTCACATGGCTCGCGGTGCTCACGACCTGCCTTTTGGCGCCGCTCAGCGAGGAGGTCATTTTCCGCGGCGTCATGCTGCACTATGCGCGGCAGGTGAGCGGCCGCTTTTGGGTTGCCAACTGCCTGCAGGCGGCGCTGTTCGGCTTGATGCATTTTAATCTGGTGCAGGGCGTATATGCTTTTATCCTCGGCCTGCTGCTCGGCGCGGTCGCGCGCAGATACAACAAGCTGCTGCCCTCGATCCTGCTTCATTGCGTCTTTAATTCGACCTCTACCTTCCTGATTGAACCGCTGACGGCCGCCTTGCCCGATACGACGGCCGTGCAGGTTCTGCTTTTCCTTGCCGCGGCCGCAGTGTGCTGGCTCGGTTTGTGGGCGATGGAGATGCGCTTTTTCAGAAGGGTCGCGCAGAAGGAAAGGCCCTCTTCGCAGAGCGGTGGTGAGACAAAATGAGTTATACGCTTCTCAAGAACGAGGGCGCGGCGCGGCGCGGCCGATTCGACACGGTGCACGGAAGCTTTCAGACCCCGGCGTTTATGAATGTGGCGACGGTCGCCGCGATCAAGGGCGGCCTCAGCGCGGACGATCTGCGCGAGGTTGATTGTCAGGTCATGCTCTCCAACACCTATCACCTGCATTTGAGGCCGGGCGACCGGCTGATTC
>CAZKRQ010000242.1:0-1602 GCA_964555125.1 uncultured Oscillospiraceae bacterium | reverse complement strand
TGCACAGCTTCACCCATTGGCAGGGACCCATTCTGACCGACAGCGGCGGGTTTCAGGTGTTCTCTCTCGCAAAGATTCGCAAACTTCGCGAGGAGGGGATCGTATTCAACTCGCACATTGACGGGCGCGAGATCTTTATGAGCCCGGAGGTGAGTATGCAGATTCAGTCCAACCTCGCAAGCACGATAGCGATGGCGCTCGATGAATGCATCGAGAATCCGTCGCCTCGTGATTATGTCGAGGCCTCCTGCGCGCGCACGGTGCGCTGGCTTGCTCGCTGTAAGGCCGAGATGGACCGCCTCAACAATCTCGACGAGACGATCAACAAAAAGCAGCTGCTGTTCGGCATCAATCAGGGGGGCTGCTATGAGGACATCCGGGTCGAAAACATGAAGCGCATCGCGGCGCTTGCGCTTGACGGCTACGCGATCGGCGGTCTCGCGGTCGGCGAACCCGCCGAGGTGATGTATGAGATCATCGAGGCGGTTGAACGGGAAATGCCGAAGGACAAGATCCGCTATCTCATGGGCGTTGGTACGCCGCAGAATATCATCGAGGCGGTCGCGCGCGGCGTCGATCTGTTCGACTGTGTGATGCCCGCGCGCAATGGGCGGCACGGCCATCTCTTCACATGGCAGGGGGTGCGCAATATCAACAACGCGAAATATGAGCGCGACCTCGACCCCATTGAGCCCGGCTGTGATTGCCCTGTCTGCCGGAAAGGCTATTCACGCGCCTATCTGCGTCACCTTTTCCGCGCCAATGAGATGCTCGGCCTGCGTATGGCGGTGACGCACAATCTCTATTTTTACAACCAGCTGCTCGCCCGCATTCGCGAGGCGCTCGACGAGGGACGCTTTGCGGAATTTCGCCGAATTTACAGCGAGAGGCTCGCCGCGAGAATCTAAAAACGTGCCGAAACGGACGAAACGAGAGCAGGCGATCTTCTTCAAAGCAGAGTTTGTGAAGAAAAACACCGTGGGCGGCAAAGATTCGTTCTTGCCATTTGCGGCGCGCTCGTGTATAATAATCAGTATCTATTAGGAGGATTTTTAAAGGATGTTGAATTTTATGACTGTTGCGCTTGAAACGAGCGCACCTGCTTCGGGCGGCTTTCTGACCAGCACGACGGGCTCGTTTGTTCTCATCGCCGTGATGCTCGTGTTCATGTGGCTGGTTTTGATACGTCCACAGAAGAAAAAAGAAAAACAGCAGCGCGAAATGCGCGACAGCCTTGAGGTCGGCGACGGTATCACCACCATTGGCGGAATCGTTGGACGGGTTGTCTCGATCAAGGACGACACCATTCTCATCGAGACCGGCTCCGACCGCACTAAAATGCGTTTTCAGAAATGGGCGATTCAGGATGTTGAGAAGCTCAAGCTCGATGAATAAGGGCCGATTGGTTTATCTATAAGGGAGAAGAGCGCCTTATTGTTTCTTGAAGAATAGGGCGCTCTTTTATTTTGGAAGGGGAAAATGCAGGTGATGATTGTGGTAGACATCTTTTGCAAAAAATAGAAAATTCTGCGTTTTCACACCGCGAATGTAGGATTACAATACATCTTGGACAAGAGGGAAGGAAAAAAGTAGAAGGATGCG
>CAZKRQ010000241.1:0-3546 GCA_964555125.1 uncultured Oscillospiraceae bacterium | reverse complement strand
TCCAGCTCTTTTAACCACAGCGCGCTCGACGCGTCCGACGGCATCCGCCAATCGCCGCGCGGCGAGAGAGAGACCGAGCCGATCTTCGGCCCGTTGGGCACACAGGCGCGCTTGAACTGGTGGATGAAAAACCGGCGGTAGAACTCCCTGAGCCATTTGAGAATCGTCTCGTCCCCGTATTCCCCCGCGAACGCGAGCCGCGCGAGCCGGTAAATCTTGCGCGGCGAAAAGCCCCACCGCACAAAATAATAGAGGAAAAAGTCGTGCAGCTCATACGGGCCGATCAGGTCTTCTGTCTTCTGCACCATCTCCTCGCCGTCGGTCGGCAGCAGCTCGGGGCTGACCGGCGTGTCGAGAATATCATAGAGCACGGCGCGCAGCGCCTCGTCGGCGCTCTCGTCCGCATAATGGCGCACCAGGTGGCGCACCAGCGTCTTGGGCACCGACGCGTTGACCGCGTACATCGACATGTGGTCGCCGTTATAGGTGCACCAGCCAAGCGCCTGCTCGGAGAGATCCCCCGTCCCGATCACGAGGCCGTTGGTCAGATTGCTCAGGTCCATGAGCACCTGGGTGCGCTCGCGGGCCTGCGCGTTCTCAAAGGTCACATCGGGCGTCCTTCCGTCATGGCCGATGTCGGCGAGATGCTGCCGCACCGAGGCGGTGAGATCGACGACGCGAAAGCTGACGCCCAGCCGCTCGCAGAGCGCTTCGGCGTTGGTTTTGGTGCGGGCCGTTGTGCCGAAGCAGGGCATGGACACCGCCTCGATGTCGGTCGCGGGCCGCCCCATCAGGGCCATTGTGCGCGCGCAGACAAGCAGCGCGAGGGTCGAATCCAGCCCGCCCGACACGCCCAGCACGGCGGTCCTGCTGCGCGCGTGCTCCATGCGTTTTTTCAGGGCATAGCTCTGAATGTCCAGTATATCCTCGCAGCGCGCGTCCCTCTCCGCCTTGTCGCTCGGGATAAACGGCCGCGCCGAAAAGGCGCGGGTCAGCGCGGTCTCCTCGATCTCCAGCTCAAACTCCACCCGCGCATAATCCCCGGGCGCGTCGTCCCGCACGCTGGTCATGCGCCGGCGGTCGTTATCCAACCGCTGCAAATCGAGCTCGCTCTCGCAGTAGCCGGGGCCGAACGGCTCGCTCTCGGCGAGCAGCGCGCCGTTTTCGGCGATCAGGCTGTGCGCCGAAAACACCAGGTCGGAGGTTGATTCCTCCGCCGACGCGTTGCAGTAAACATAGCCGCCGCAGATCTTTGCGGACTGCGACGCGACCAGTCCGCGGCGAAACGCCGGCTTGCAGACAAGCTCGTCGCTTGCCGAGGGGTTGGCGATGACCGTTGCGCCCGCGAGGGCGTGCCGGCTGCTCGGGGGGATAGCGACGAACAGATCCTCGCAAATCTCGATGCCGAGCGCAAACAGCGGCATCGAGCGGCAGCAGAAAAGCTGCTTTACACCGAACAGGCAGCGCTGCCCCGCATAGTCGATCTCCTGATTTTCCGCGGGCGGCGCGGCAAAGCGGCGGCCCTCGTAAAACTCCGTGTAATTCGGAAGATAGCTTTTGGGCACGACGCCAAGCAGCCGCCCGCCGCTCAGCGCGCCCGCCGCGTTGTAGAGCTTGCCGTTCACCGCAATCGGGAACCCGACGACCACGACCAGATTTTTTCCCTGCGTCCCGCGCGCGAGCTGCGCGACGCCCCGCTCTGCGCCCTCAAGCAGAGCGTTCTGCAAAAACAGATCCTCGCAGCTGTAGGAGGTCACCGCCAGCTCGGGCAGGACCAGCAGCCTTACGCCGCGCGCGGCCGCCCTGTCGATCTCCTCCAGCAAATGCCCGGTGTTATACCCGCAATCCGCGACCCGCAGCGAGGGGCTCGCGCACGCGACCTTTAAAAATCCATCCCGCATAATCGACTCTCTCCTTTTTTAGATAGTCTACCCGCCGCCCGTTTCCTCTCCGGGGGCAGTCCTGTTTTTATTCTTTGCGGCCGGGCCGTTTCTTTCCGCGCTGATTTCTTTGCCCGGCGCCCCGTTTCGGCCCGCGCGCCGCCTCTTTGGCTCCCGCGCGCGTCTCGCCGCCCGGCGCGGCCTCGACCAGGCAATCCCTGCCGCTGCCGATCAGCCCGGTTCTCCCCGCTTCCCGCAGCGCGGCGCGCACGATCGCCGCGTTCTCCCTGCGGTAATATTGCAGCAGCGCGCGCTGCTTTTGCTTCTCCGCCGCTTTGCGCGGCACATAGACCGGCTCGAGCGTATAGGGGTCGAGCCCCGTATAAAACATGGCGGTCGAGATCGTGCCCGGCGTGGGGTAAAAATCCTGCACCTGTTCGGGCCGCATACCCTCCCTTTTGAGATACAGCGCGAGATCGATCGCGTCGTTCAGCGTGCTGCCCGGATGGGAGGAGATCATATACGGCACAAGATACTGTTCCTTGCCCGCCGCCTTTGTCAGCTCCCGAAAGCGGCGGACAAACCGCTCGTACACCTCAAAATGCGGCTTTCCCATGCGGTCGAGCACCCCGTTGCAGCAGTGCTCCGGCGCGACCTTGAGCTGCCCGCTGATATGATGCCGCACCAGCTCCTTAAAAAAGGTCTCGTCCTCGTCGGCGATCAGGTAATCGAACCGAACGCCCGAGCGGATAAAAACCTTTTTGACCCCCTTGACCTCGCGCAGGCGGCGCAGCAGCTCGACATATTCGCTGTGGTCGGGCCGAATCGACGGGCACATCGCCGGCGACAGACAGCGGCGCGGCCCCTTGCACAACCCCTTTTCCGCCTGCTTGTCGCAGGCGTTGCGCCTGAAATTCGCGGTCGGGCCGCCGACATCGTGGATATAGCCCTTGAAGCCGGGCATCGCCGCGATCCTCTCCGCCTCGCGCACGACCGACGCGATGCTGCGCGCGCTGATCATCCGGCCCTGATGGTAGGCCAGAGAGCAGAAGTTGCACGCGCCGAAGCAGCCGCGATTGTGGACGATCGAGAATTTGACCTCCTCAATGCCGGGCACGCCGCCCTGCGCCGCATAGCTCGGATGCGCCTCCCGCTCATAGGGCAGCTCATAAACCCGGTCGAACTCCGCCTGGCTGAGGGGCGCCATCGGCGGGTTGGCGACGACGATGCGGTCGCCATGCCGCTGGATGACGGTTTTGCCGCGCACCGCGTCGTGTTCGTCCTGCTGCATACGCGTCGCGACGGCATACTGCCGCTTTCCGCTCCCGGTCGGCTCCCGCACAAGCTCGAAGGAGGGGCACTCGGCGCAGGGGCGCGGCGAATACGCCGTCGTCGGGACCGAAAAGACGGTTCCCCGCACGTCGGTGATGCTCTCGATCTTCTCACCGGTGCGCAGCCGACGCGCGATCTGCAAAACCGCTTCTTCCCCCATCCCGTAGACCAGCAGGTCCGCACCGCTCGACAGCAAAATCGACGGGCGCACCGCGTCGTCCCAATAGTCGTAGTGGGCAAACCGGCGTAGGCTCGCCTCCAGCCCTCCGATCATCACCGGGATTTTATAATATACACTCCGTATATTTTTGCAATAGACCTCCACCGCCCGGTC
>CAZKRQ010000240.1:0-3560 GCA_964555125.1 uncultured Oscillospiraceae bacterium | reverse complement strand
TGCTTTGCCGACGTTTTCGCGGACAGGCTGACGCCGGAGCAGAGCGCGCTGTGCCGCGCTTACGCCGCGATGGCGGACGAGAGCAAGGCCGGCCGGATTGCCTCAATTCTACGATACGGCTTTTATAAAAACACCCTCGTGCGCAATCTCGGCCAGTTTCTGGCCATCTGACCGCCGCGGGGCCTCGCCGGAGCGTTCGACAGGGTTCGCCTTTTCGCGCGGCGGAAGGGAAGCACCCGGGCCTTCGCCCCGCCTTGCCTCCTCGCCCGTTTCCATAGGCTCAGATAAATGTGAACAGCGCAGTCTCTGTCATGCGCCGCGTTGTCATATATAAAAACAGGCCGTGTCCCGACACGGTTCAAGGGGGAAAACAAGTTGGGGAATATTCAGTAAGAGCAAGGTTCCGAGCACCGCGGTTCCGCATTGGAAAAACACCGCGGATTGCGTGACCTCGGAGCTGCTGCACCCGAAGCAGGTCACCCTGCTGCTGTCGCAGCATATCGGCAAACCGGCCGTGGCCTGCGTGCAAAAGGGGGACAGGGTCTATGTCGGCACCCTCGTCGGCAGGGCGGACGGCTTTGTCTCGGCCAACGTGCACTCGTCGGTCAGCGGCACGGTCAGCGCCCTGACCGAGATCGTCAACCCGATGGGCGCGCGGGTGCAGGCGGTCGTCGTCGATTCGGACGGCGAGTTCACGCCGGACCCCGCCATCCAGCCGCCGGCCGTCGAGGACGCGAAGCAGCTCGTCGCGGCGATCTCTCAGTCCGGCCTTGTCGGCCTGGGCGGCGCCGGCTTCCCGACCCACGTAAAGCTCTCGATCCCGGAGGGCGCGCAGGTCGACACGCTCGTCATCAACGGCGCGGAATGCGAGCCGTTCATCACAAGCGATTATCGCGAGATGGTGGAAAACCCGAAGGGGATCATCAACGGCGTCCGCACGGTGAGCAACCTGCTGGGGCTCAAAAAAGCCATCATCGCGGTTGAGGAGAACAAGCCGCTCGCCATCGAGATGCTCACCCGGTTTGCGCAGTATAAGGAGATCCAGGTCGTTTCACTGCCCTCGACCTATCCGCAGGGCGCGGAAAAGGTGCTCATCACCAACGTGACCGGCCGTCAGGTGCCGGCCGGCAAGCTGCCCGCCGACGCGGGCTGCGTCGTGCTCAACGCGGGCACCGTCTCGTTCATCGCGCAGTATCTGGAGACGGGTATGCCTCTCGTCAACAAGCGCATCACCGTCGACGGCGGCGCGGTGCGCAAGGGCTGCAACCTGCTCGTGCCCATCGGCACGCCGATCAAAGACGTGATCGAGGCGGCGGGCGGCTATATGGGCGAATGCAAAAAGCTGCTCATGGGCGGCCCGATGATGGGGACCGCGCTGTATACAGACGACTTTCCTCTTCTCAAAAACAACAACGCCATCCTCGCGCTGTCGGCCGATCAGATTTCCGTCGCGCGCGACAACCCCTGCATCCGCTGCGGCCGCTGCGTCGAGGCCTGCCCGATGTCGCTTTCGCCGGCGGAAATCCAGGTGTCGCTGGAGAACAAAGACGTCGAGGAGATGCAGTCGCTGGGCGTGATGAACTGCATCGAGTGCGGCTCCTGCTCCTATGTCTGCCCGGCCAAGCGCTCGATCACCCAGATGATGCGCCTCGCGAAAGGCGAGGTCAGAAAGGCGGGAAGTAAAAAATGAATAAGCTCATCGTTTCCTCTTCGCCCCACATCTCTTCGCCCGCCACCACCACCCGCATCATGCTCGACGTGCTCATCGCGATGCTGCCCGCCATTATCATGAGCTATGTACATTTCGGCCTGCGCGCGCTGCTGTTGATTCTTGTATGCGCCGCGTCCTGCGTCGCGGCGGAGGCGATTTATTGCCTTCTGCTCAAAAAGCCGGTGCCGGTGGGCGACCTCTCCGCCGCCGTGACCGGCGTCATGCTCGCCTTCAACCTTCCCTCCTCGCTGCCGTTCTGGCAGGCGATCGTCGGCTCGGTGGTCGCGATCGTGGTCGTGAAACAGCTTTTCGGCGGTCTGGGCTGCAACTTTGTCAACCCGGCGTTGGCCAGCCGTGTCATCCTCGCGGTCAGCTTCCCGTCGGCGATGACCCACTACACCTATCCTGACGCGGCCGCCGACGCGCTCTCGTCCGCGACGCCGCTGGCGCTCATCGCATCCGGGCAGGGAAAGTCCATCAATCTGATGGATCTCCTCATCGGCAATCACGGCAGCGTGCTCGGCGAAACCTGCTGCGCGGCGCTGCTGCTCGGCGGGCTCTATCTGATCCTGCGCCGGGTCATCAAGCCGATCATCCCGCTCGCCTACATCGGTTCCGCCTTCGTCTTTCTCTGGGCGTTCGGCTGCGACGTTCCGCTCGCCTCCATCATGTCGGGCGGCCTGTTTCTGGGCGCGTTCTTTATGGCGACCGACTACGTTACCTCGCCCTACACCAACAAGGGCAAGCTCATCTTCGGCCTCGGCTGCGGCCTGATCACCGCGACCATCCGCACCTTCGCCAACTCGGCGGGCGGCGTCGCCTATTCGATCCTGCTCATGAATCTTCTGGTGCCCTATATCAACGACCTTTGCCGCAAGAAGCCGTATGGAACGGAGGTGGACGCGTAATATGCAGGAAAAGGCAAAATCTGAATCCATGTTAAAGCCCGTTCTTGTTCTGACCGTTATCTGCATCGTCGTCTCTCTGGCCCTCGCGCTGACAAACAGCGTGACCGAGCCGATCATCGAGGAGGCGAACGCCCAAAAAGCGCTTCAGACCCGCATGGAGATGCTGCCCGACGCGACCTCCTTCACCGAATGCGAGGTCAATATCAAAAACGTATCGAGCGTTTTCCGCGACGACGGCGGTTCCGGCTATGTGATCACCGCCACCGGCAAGGGCTATCGCGGTGACATCACTGTCGTCGTGGGGCTCGACGCGCAGGGGACGATCATCGGCGTCAAGGCCGACGCCTCGGGCGAGACGCCGGATGTCGGCACGCGCGCCGGCGAGGCCGCGCACACCGATCTCTTCCTCGGCCTGTCCGACCCCGCCGAGGCCGGCAACGTCGACGTTGTCAGCGGCGCGACCATCTCCTCTCACGCTGTGGAGGACGCGGTTTCTCTCGCGCTTGAGGCCTATGCGGCCGTAAAGGAGGGCTAAGGCGATGAATGAAAAAGTCAAACTGATAAAAAACGGTCTTCTGGACGAAAACCCCGTGTTGCGGCTGGTTCTCGGCACCTGCCCCACCCTCGCGATCTCGACCTCGGCGCTCGGCGGCCTGGGCATGGGGGTCGCGGCCACCTTTGTGTTGATCTGCTCAAACACGGCCATCTCCGCGCTGCGCAAGATCATCCCCGACAAGGTGCGCATCCCCGCCTTTATCACGGTGATCGCGGGCTTCGTCACCATCATTCAGATGCTGGTGCAGGCGTTTATGCCCTCGCTGTATGACACGCTGGGCATCTATCTGCCGCTGATCGTCGTCAACTGCATCATTCTCGGCCGCGCCGAGATGTTCGCGAGCAAAAATCCCGTTTTGGATTCCGCCCTGGACGGCCTCGGCATG
>CAZKRQ010000239.1:0-3571 GCA_964555125.1 uncultured Oscillospiraceae bacterium | reverse complement strand
TCCTTGTCCCGCATTTTCGCGGGCACGTCGCCCGCAACGATGCGCAGCGCGATGCCCTCGGCGATGGCCGTTTTGCCCACGCCCGCTTCGCCGATCAGGCAGGGGTTGTTCTTCTGCCGCCGCGAGAGAATCTGCAACGTGCGGTAGATCTCCTTGTCGCGGCCGACGATGCGGTCCAGTCTTCCCTCCCGCGCCTTTTGGGTCAGATTGTCGCAGTAGTTATCCAGAAATTTGCGCTTGGGCTCCTGCTTTTTCTCCTTGCCCCGCCGTTTTTGCGCGGCGTCGTCGCCCTCAACCGGCTTCTTCTCGCCGCTGTTGGCGCCGAGGCTCCCCATCAGGCTGCTGAAGATGTTCGGGAACGCGGGCGAGCCCCCCGCCTCGAAATCCTCTCCGTTTTCGCTCTCCGAGAGGTCCCCGGGCATCATAAACTGCTCGGAGAACGCCTCCAGCTCCTCTTCGTTGATGTGAAAGCGCTTCAGCAGGTCGTCGACCGGCTTGATGCCGAGCTCCTTCGCGCAGACGAGGCAGAGCCCCTCGTTGATGGTTTTGTCGCCCTCCATGCGGGTCATAAAGACGACGGCCGTTCTCTTTTTGCATCGGGTACAAATCATATTTCCAGTCCTTTTTCGTGTAGTCCGGCTGCGTCAGCGACCGAGCAGCGCAAACAGGTTGTAGGGGTATGCGAGAGAAAACACGCGGGTTTTTGCGACGATCTGCGTATTGAGCCAGCCAAGAGAATCGTGGGTCAGCGTGATGACCAGCGCGCAGGCGGAGACGAACAGGAAGCCGTAAAAGATCCCCACCGCGATGCCGAGCACACCGCCGCCCAGCCGGTTTGCGAGCCCCAGCAGGGGCAGGTCGTTCGCCCGCCGCAGGCCGCGCGCCAGCGATTGCAGGATCCCCGCCGCGATCGCGTATAAGATCAGGAACAGCACTGTGCGCGTGAGATTTAGAACCGGCTCGGCCAGCGCCGCGTCCACCAACGTCTGCGCCGGCTGCCCGGCCAGTCCGGCGGCCGCGTCCGCCCCCAGGCCGAGCAGCGCCCCGAGCTCGACCAGCACGGGCGGTATCCCTCCGCTCTCCGCCGGCGCGCGCAGCTGTTCCGTTACCGTCTCGATCAGCCGCTCGCGAATCAGGGCGTTATACAGCGGCGGCGCCAGCACGCCGCTGGCCCAAAAAGCGAGCAGCAGCGCGGCGACGACCGCGATGATTCCAACCACGGCGCCGATAAAGCCGCGCTTGGAATATGTAAAAAAACAGCAGATCACCAATAACAGCAAAATACCGTCGAGAATCCATGTCATGCGCTTTCCTCCTCAATCTCTGTCGTGAGACGGTCCGCTCTGTCCGGCAATATTTCTATTATACTCGCAAACTCCACCAATTTTACCGCATTGGGGTCAGCTTCCAGAATTTTGCTGACCGAGCCGTTGGCGTTATACACCGTGACGCGCGCGTCCCCGAGGATATACAGGCGGCTGGAGGCGAGATACATGTCCTTGATCTTCCCGCAGCTTTGAATCCGGGCGGATTCCGAAAGGTTGCGCCCGAGAATCACGGCCTCGTTGATGGTCGCGCGCCGGTTGTCGCCGAAGCCGAGCGCCAGCTTGTTGCCCTCGTCCCGCGCGACCGAAATCAGCTGGCGGCCCGCAAACGCATAGCTGTAACGCACCTCGCCGCTCGCCGAGATCACCTTCACGTCCGCGTCGGTCACAACGGTCGCGGACCCGTCCGAATCGCACCACAGCCTCACGCACAGGCCGGGGAGCTCGCACACATACCGCTCGGCCTCCTTCGCAATGTCGATGACCGTGATAAAGGTCACGATCTCCCCGTTTTTGAGATCCACGGTCGCCACCGCGGCGCGGGAGCCGTCGGAGGAAATGGCGGTGGCGTAGGGAAAGCCCTGCGCACCCTGCCAGGTCATCTTCCACGCATACTTCCCGTTTGTATAGATCGCCAGCTCGCACATATAGCGCTCGCTGCCGGTGAGGACGGCGAGGTTCCCGTTATCCGACACCGCGGCGTCGACAATGGCGTAATCGGTACGCAGCTGCGCGATCTGCTCGGTGCGGTTATAGACGCGAAGATCCCGGCTCTCCCGGTTGAAGAGCACCGCGCGGTTCCCGGCCGCCGTCACATAGGGCGCGACAAAGCCGTGGTTTTCGCTCAGCAGCTTTTTGCCGCCCTGCGCGAAGATCATAAACTCGTTCTCGGTCACCACGGCGTACGCCATCGAAAGCTGAGCGACCTGCGAGGGAGCGCTTGACCCCAGCTCGACCGGGTAAGCGCCCGACCACGCGAACACCGTTTTAAAAAAATCCCTGCCGTCCGCGAGCGTCGTCGCGTTCGTGTTGGCGGCCAACAGGACGGCGGCCGTCAGGACAAGCAGCGCCAAAAGGAACTTGGCGAACCGCTTCAGTTTGATTTTTCTTCTCTTTCTGCGCCGTGCGACGGCGATTTCATCCTGCATAGGCTGCTCCGTTGCGGGTGTCCGGCCAGGCGCCGGTCATTCGGGATAGATCACTTCGTCCAAATAGAGCCCCTCCGCCGGGGCCGTGGGGCACAGGTTGCTGCGTCGCCCGCTCTCCAGTAATTCCAGAATACTCCTCTTGTCAAGCTTGCCGCGCGCGGCGTTCAGCAGCGCGCCGACCATCATGCGCACCATGTGGTAGAGAAACCCGTCCGCCGAAACGGAAAAGCGCACCTCGCTGCCCTCGCGGACGACGGAAAAATCATAGATCGTGCGCACGGTGCTCTCTACCCTGCTCTTTGCGCCGCACACCGCGGCGAAATCATGGGTGCCGACGAATACCTGCGCCGTCTCGTGCAGGGCGGGCGCGTCGATATAGGGGATAAACTGCGCCGCGCGCCCATAGAGGAAGGGGTCCATGATCCGCCCGTTCCACACGCGGTAGAGATAGCGCTTGCGCAGCGCGGAGTATCGGGCGTGAAAATCCTCGGGCACAAAACGGCATTCGAGCGCGCGCACGTCGGGCGGCAGCTTTGTGTTGAGCGCGGCGACAAGCCGGTCGGGCGCGATGCCGCACTGCGAGTGAAAGCTGATGCAATAGCGGTTCGCGTGCACGCCCGCGTCGGTGCGCGAGCAGCATTTGACATCCGGCCGCTCGCCGGTCGCCTCCGCCAGCGACTGTTGAAACTGCGCCTGCACCGTGTGCGCGTTCGCCTGAATCTGCGAGCCGTGATAACGGGTGCCCAAAAAGCGAATCGTGCAAAGATAGTTCACCTCAGACCCCCACCGGCGCCAGATACTTTATGGCAATAACCGCCGCGAACACCAGCAGAAACACGATTGCGGCCCACAGGTCGATGGAGCGGAACTTGAGCTGCTTGAGGCGCGTGCGCCCCTCGCCGCCGTGATAGCAGCGGCACTCCATCGCGAGCGCCAACTCGTCCGCGCGCCGGAACGCCGAGATGAACAGCGGCACCAGAACCGGCACCAGCGCCTTCACCCGCGTCGCGAAATTGCCCGTGTCGAGGTTGGCGCCCCGCGACTTCTGCGCCGACATGATCTTATCCGTCTCCTCGATGAGGGGCGGGATAAAGCGCA
>CAZKRQ010000238.1:0-3572 GCA_964555125.1 uncultured Oscillospiraceae bacterium | reverse complement strand
TGATGATGCTCTCGCAGATGCCGATGATAAACGCGCCGATCACCGCGCCCGGGATCGAGCCGATGCCGCCGAACACCGCCGCGACAAACGCCTTCAGACCCGGCATCGCGCCGACCGTCGGCGTGACCGTCGTGTAATTCGTGAAGAAGAGCAGCGAGCCGATCGCCGCCAGAAACGAACCGATGATAAAGGTCACGCTGATGACCGAGTCGATCTTGATGCCCATGAGCTGGCTTGTCTCGAAATCCTTCGCGACGGCGCGCATCGCCATGCCGATCTTGGTGTGCTTGATGAGCAGCACGAGCGCGACCACAAGCAGAATCGTCAAAACCGGCGTCACGACGGTCACCCGCTTTGTCGTCGCGCCGAAGATCGAGATCGAGTCGCCCAGCCAGGGGATGGCCGGGTACTGCTTGGCGAGGCCGCCCGTGATATACCACGCGCAATTCTGCAAAAGATAGCTGACGCCGATGGCCGAGATCATCACCGACATGCGGGGCGCCTCGCGCAGGGGCCGGTAGGCCGCGCGCTCCACGAGAAAGCCGAGCAGCACCGTCGCGACGATCACGACCAGCGCCGCGATGGGCAGCGGCATGGTCGCAGAGGCGTAGACCATAATAAAGCCCGCGACCATGAAAATATCCCCGTGCGCAAAATTAATCAGCCGCAGTATGCCGTAAACCATCGTGTAGCCGATGGCGATCAGCGCATACTGCCCGCCGACCGAAATGCCGGAGAGGATATGGGGCAGATTTCTGCTGAAAAAATCCATAGAGAAGGGAACCTCCCGAAAATTTTTGAGGCCGCACGCCCGGGCCGTCTTGCGTGCCGCGCGGTTTTCGCGCCGCGCGCAACGCGCCCCGGGAACGCGCCGGCAACGCAACATGCGGCGGGAGCGTTTTGCCGCCCCCGCCTCATGCAGGATGTCCTTTTGCGCTCTGCGGTCAGACGTCAGCCGTTATCGGCGATTGTCTGGGTCTGCAGGAAGGTAAACGCCATATTTTCAGGATCCGCCTGTTTGATGTATGCGATATCCTTTTTCGCGTCGCCGTTTTCGTCAAACTCGAGATAGCCCGTCACGCCGTCATAAGTCACGCCGGCCAGCGCGTCGCGCACCGCCTGCGAATCCGAGGAATCCGCCGCCTTGATCGCCTCGACCGCGACCATGTACGCGTCGTAGCCGCAGGCGGAGACCGCCGCGACGATGTCGTTGCCGCCGTTGTTGGTCAGGTTCTGGTTGTCGGCGTTGAGCCACGCCTTGAAGCCCGAAACAAAATCCGCCGCGACCGTCGAAGCCGACTGGTCGTTTTCATCAAAGAAGGTGGACAGGTAGATATTCAGGCCGGTGCCCTTCGCCGCGTCGAGAATAACCGACGACTCCCATGTGTCGCCCGCCATAATCGGCATCGTCAGACCCTGCGACGCCGCCTGGCTGATGATCAAAGACGCCGCCGTGGTCGAGGTCGGGCTGAAAATAACGTCGCAGCCGCCGTTGACCGCGTTGGTCAGATAGGCGGTATAGTCGCTGTTGCCCTCCTGGAAGGTCTCCTCCACGACTTCGCCGCCGAGGGCCTCAAACGCGCGGCTGAAATAATTCGCAAAGCCGGCCGAATAATCGTCGCCGAGCTGATAGAGCACATAGGCCTTTTTGCAGCCCTGCGCATTCGCGAAGTTCGCCATCACGGTGCCCTGGAACGGGTCGATAAAGCAGACGCGGTAGTAATAGTCGTTGCCCAGCGTTACCTGCGGGTTGGTGCACGAGCAGCCGATGGCCGGGACCTTTGCCTGCGCGAAGATGTCGCCCGCGGCGATCGAGACGCCCGAGCCGTAAGAGCCGAGCACGACCGAAACGCCGGCCGAAACAAGGCTGGAGGCCGCGGACGGGGCCTTGTCGTTCGAGGACTGGTTGTCGACGATTTCGAGCTCGATCTTATACTCCTCGCCGCCGACCGTGACGGTGTTCACGAGGCTGTTGGCGTACTGGATGCCGAGGACCTCCTGCTTGCCGCCCGCGCCGTTGTCGCCCGAGGACGGCTCGAACACGCCGATCTTGATCACCTTGTCGCCGCCCGACGCGTTTCCGCCCTCGCCGCCGTTGGAAGCGGGCGCGCCGCCGCAAGCCGCGAGGCTGAAGACGAGCACGAGCGCGAGAAGAATGCTCCATGCTTTTTTCATTTCTTTTCCCTCCGATAATCGGGTTCGTCTGTTGTGCGAACCCATTTTTTTGAACGGTTTTATTGTAAACGCCGGGGTTCCCGGTTGCAAGCCTCCGGCGCGGTTTTGCCATAATTTCATGAATTTCTACAAACCCGCGCGCGATCTATTCGCATAGTTATGCAATATGCCCGTCATCATACTGCACGATTGTCCGACATGCCGCACAGCGCCGATTTTCCCCATCTTTTCCGCTGTTTTCCGCGACAGACGAACATCCTTTCTCTTGTGCGGACATTTTTACACAAAAAAAGAGGGAATTCTATGTATAATTATTCATATTCAGAATAAATGTGCATATATTTTCGGCGCGCAAAGGCCGCGGGGACCCGCCCCCGCGCGGCGGCCCAAGGGGCGTGCCCCTTTGGAAACCCGATGCCGGGTTAAATTCCGAACACCGGCAGCAGCATCGTGAGATAGCCCAACGCCCCCAACCCACAGCAGAGGGCGAGGCATCGGGCCGCCGCCTTTTCGCCGCCGGTCTCCCGCAGCTCTGTGTAAAGGGCCGCCACCAGCGCCGACAGCGCCAAAAGGAAAAAGAATGCGGTGCGGCATCCCGACGCGACGATCGTCGGCGAAAAACCAATTACAACGCGTGAAACCGCTCCGGCGGCGAACACCGTGAGCATAACCAGGCTTTTCATCCGATGCCCAAACGCGAGATAGACGCCGGCGCAGAGCGCCGCGACCGTCATGCACCCGACGACAAACTTGGCGGGCGGCGCGAGGGTCGGGCTGCCCGTCAGGTTGAGCCATCCGCCCGCATAATCCGCGCGGCCAAACACCGCGGCGAGCTGGGGAAACAGCTGGTTCGTCAGCCCGGCAAGCGGCCCAAACGCGAGCGAAACGGCGAGCGGCGCCACCCCGATCGCGCGGCAAAAGGCGCTCTCATACTTTTGAAAAATCACCACCGCCAAAAACAGCTCCAGCAGCAGCACAAGCGGCGTCGTGGCAAAAAAGAACTCCAGAAGGCTCGAAACGCCAATATCCAGCTTTTGCAGCACGCCGTATTCCGCAAAGGCCGGGTTCCAGGTCGCCGTCTCCTCAACCAGGCGGCTCGCGTTGCCCGGGCAGGTGAGGGTGAACACAAGGCTCGCCGCCGCCAGCGCGAGCTGCGCCGCCAGAATCGGGTGAAACTGCTTTTTATATAGGAAATAGCCGCCGAACAGCAGATAGACGACCGCCAGAATCGCGCACATCTGCTCCTGCCCCGCGCCGATAACCGCGCAGAGCGGATAGAGGATCCACTCAAACCAGCGCAGCCGCTCGCCCCGCGCCGCCTTTTGCAGCGGCAGCAGCGCCGTCAGGCCGCAAACGGCGGGCAAAAGGTAATTGACCGTGGTCGCGAGCAGGCCGGT
>CAZKRQ010000237.1:0-3616 GCA_964555125.1 uncultured Oscillospiraceae bacterium | reverse complement strand
CAAGCTGCGCATTCTCGTCCGCTCCGCGGCTCCTCCTCTTCCCGAAAAGTCAAGGGCGGACTTTTCGGGATAAAGGGTCAAGGGCATTAGGGTCAAGGGCGCAAGGGCATAAGGCTGTGAGGGCTACGCGCCATTACGCTCTATACCTGATGCGTTGATGAGAAAGAAAATAAGGCGCAGATACAGGGACGAGAGCCGCAGCATCCCTTGACGGAACGCAGGGCCCAGAAACGACCGCAGCTGCTCTTTTCGCGCCAGATGGTGCCGCTTCGTTTTCTTATGGAACCGCCGCGAACGGCGCGCCGTTTGAAAGGGGAAAGCGATGACTCTCCTCTTCTGTTTGCTTCGGCCCGCCCTTCGCCTCGCTTGGGCAAGGGAAAAGCGGGACGCTTGCCCAAAGCAGCCCCGCTCTTTTCCCTCGTTAAGTAAAAACGTCTGATTGTGTTATTTTGCTTTTTTGAGATTGCAATGCCACATCACCCAAGCGACGGCGACGCCGCCGACGATGTTGCCCAGCACGACCGGCAGCAGATTGCCGCCGAAATAAGCGCCCCAGGTCAGCGCCGACAGATCGAGCCCCGCCTCGGCCGCGGCCTGCGCATAGGCCGGAACCGTCTTGGCCAAAAGGCCGACCGTGCAGTAAAACATATCCGCGATGCTGTGATTGAAGCCGATCGTCACAAAAAATACAACCGGCGCAAAGGCGCCGAGAAAGCGCCCGCAGACATCCTTCGCCGACAGGCTGAACAACACCCCAAGGCAGACCAGAACGTTGCACATGACGCCCTGCACAAACGCGTTGACAAACGGCATCGTGCATTTGGCCAGAGAGGTTTTCATGGTGGCGACCGCCAGCGCGCCGCCGCTCATGCCGAGCTGGCCGAAATAGGCGCAGGCGGCCGCGACCAGCAAAGCGCCCACAAAATTCCCGCACAGCACCACGATCAGATTGCGCAGCATACCGCCCAGAGAGATGCGCTTATCCAGCAGGCCGATGGTCATCAGGCAATTGCCGGTGAACAGCTCCGCGCCGCTGAGCACGACCATGCCCAGGCCAAAAGCGAAAAGCAGACCGCACACCATGCGAATCAGCCCCGTGTTGGTCATGCCGTGCGTCGCCGTATTGGTGACCGCGCCCGCAAACGCGATCAGCATTCCTGCGAGAACAGAAAGCAGAATCAGATTTGAGAGCGGCGCTTTGCTTTTTTTCACGCTGACCGCCGCGTAATTCTCTGTAAATTCCGCTGGTGCAAACAGGTTCATTTTCATTTGCTCCTTTATATTGCCGCGCCCTCTTCCCGGACGGGCGCGCTTTTCTTGCAAAAAACAACCAAAGTGTCGATTAGCTTGGAGAGCAGCGCACTCGCAATGACCACGGCGATCCGTCGTCGCAAAGTCCGCTTAGCTCCGTTTCCCCTGTTCGGGAAAACTTCGCTCACTCCCTTGCTCCTCCTCTTCCCGAAAAGTCAAAGGCGGACTTTTCGGGATGAAAGGTCAAGGGCATGGGGCCGTGAGGGCCGCGACCTTGCGCTCTGTACCAAATGCAGTGGTGCATGTAGAAAACAGGGCGCAGATACAGGGCCGAAAACCGCAGTGCACCCTGGTGGAATGCAGGGACTTTGAGAACGCCGCAGCTGCACTTTTGGCGTCAAATGGTGTCACTTCGTTTTCTGACGAAGCCGCCGCGAATGCCGGCGCCTTATTTCTTCAGGCTTCTCTGCGCCGCCTGCACAACATGTCCAACAAGCACCGAGGTCGTCACCGTGCCGACGCCGCCCGGCACCGGCGTGATCGCGCCGACCACCGGCTCAACCGCCGCAAAATCCACATCGCCGCAAAGCTTTCCCTGCGCGTTGACGTTGATGCCGACGTCGATCACGATCTGCCCCTCGCGGACATATTCCCGACCCACAACGCCGGCCCGACCCGCCGCGACAATGAGAATATCCGCCTCGCGGCAAACCGCGGGCATATCGGCGGTTTTGGTGTGGCAGACCGTGACGGTCGCGTTTTTCTTGATGAGCATCATCGCCGCCGGCTTACCGACAACGAGGGAGCGGCCGACAACGACCGCCTTTTTCCCCGTGCAGTCGACGCCGAAATGGTCGAGAATCTCGATGCACGCCTGCGGTGTGCAGGGCGGGAAGCCCTGCTGATTGCCGGCGAACACCCCGACAAGAGAGCCGTCGGTGATGCCGTCCACGTCCTTGTCGGGCGAAAGCGCGGCGCGCACCGCGTCGTCGTCGATCTGCCGGGGCAGCGGGCGAAAGATCAGCACGCCGTGAATTTTGCTGTCGCCGTTGATTTTGCCGATGAGCGCGAGCAATTCCTCCTGCGTGACGTCCTCGGGCAGCACAAACTTTTCAACCGCGACGCCGATGGTCTCGCACCGTTTTGTCGCGCCCTTTTCATAAGAGAGATCGTCGGGCCGCTCTCCGACCCGCACAATGCCAAGCGTCGGCACAACGCCCTGCGCCTTGAGCGCCTCTACATCCGCTTTCAGTTTTTCATTGAGCGCCGCCGTTACCTCGGCGCCCTTGAACAGTTGGGCCATATTCCGCACTCCTTTTTGACCTTGAACCCAAATCGAATCCCCGGGCGTCATAAGCCCTCCGCTTCAGGCCGTTTCAGAACCGCGCGCGAACCTCCTCGAAAATCCGCTCCGCCTTTGCCCCATATTCCTCGAGCATACGGTTGGCTTCATCGTTGGTTTTCTGCGCGTAGTCCCGGTCCTCCATCGATTTTGTGTTGATAAAAACGTTGAGCGAAGCGCCAAACAGCGCTGCCTTACAGCAGGCCGCCGCGCAGCCCGCGTCGCTGATGGCGAGCGCGCTGCCCTTCTCGGCGAATTCGCCGATCACGTCGATCGCCTCGCAGCATTTGCGCATGATCTCCATCGGCACCGCGCACGCGTCCTTGAGCGCGACCGCCATCACCCGCGCCTTTTCCGCCTTCTCGGCCTCTGTCTCCCGGGGCATACCATAGGCCCTCGAGAGCGGCTCAAACGCCTCGGCGTCCTTCTCCACCAGCGCGAGCAGATCGCTTTGCAGCGCGTCGCTCTTCTGCTTGAGCGCGAGGATGTCCTCCTCAACGGCCGCATATTTTTTCTTGCCCACCGTCAGGGAGCCGACCATATTGCCCAGCGCCGTCCCAATCGCGCCGACCAGCGCGGACGCGCCGCCGCCGCCCGGCACCGGCGCTTTGGAGGCCAACACCTCCACAAAGCTCTCGCAGCTGTCTTTGACAAAACTCATTTTTTGCTCCGTCCTTCCGATTTCGCGTATACGCATGAGAGAAACGCGCCCGCCGCGCGCAGGCGCGGCTATAGCGCGCGGCGCGAGCGCTGCTGTATTTTAGAACAGGCCGCTGATCTTCCCGTCCGCGTCGACGTCGATGCGCTCCGCCGCGGGCACCGGGGGCAGGCCGGGCATTGTCATGATGTCGCCGGTGAGCGCGACGATGAAGCCCGCGCCGGCGCTGACCTTGAGGTTGCGCACGGTGACGACAAAATCCTTCGGCGCGCCGAGCAGCTTGGGATCATCCGAGAAGCTATACTGCGTCTTCGCGACGCAGATCGGCATTTTGCCGAAGCCGAGCTCGGTGAGCTGCTGCGCCT
>CAZKRQ010000236.1:0-3630 GCA_964555125.1 uncultured Oscillospiraceae bacterium | reverse complement strand
GCGGCAGCGTGGCGCGGGAGGACTATCAGCAGCTCTATGCGCTGCGCACCGAGCTCATCACCCTGCTGGGGAGCTTTTCGGTTTCCGCCGGCCGGACCGTCGACTATAACGCCCAGATCGCCGCGGTGCGCGCCGAGATCGCGGCCTGCGAGAGCGGCGGCACGGCGGCGGACGCGATCGTTTACGCGCCGGTCGAGGGCTTTTTCATCTCGACGACCGACGGCTTTGAGAGCCGCATCGACAACGAACAGCTCGAGACGATCTCGGTCGAGGCGCTTCTCGAGATCATCACACAGGCCGAGAACAGCGCGACGATCGACGCCACCCACAGCAAGATCGTCTCCGACTACAAATGGAATTACGCCGCCGTCGTCACGGCGCGGCAGGCGCAGTCCTTTCGCGTGGGCGGCACCTATTACGCCGACTTCAATTACGCGCTTGTCAAAAATCTGCCCATGACGGTCACCCGGGTCACCGAGCCCGACGCCTCGGGGCGGTGTCTGGTCGTGCTCGAGTGCAACCGGCTCAATTCATCCATCACCTCGCTGCGCGCGCAGCGGGCGACAATCAATTTCACGCAGTACGAGGGCATCAAGATCAGCCGCAGCGCCCTGCGGCTCAAGGACGGGCGGGAAGGCGTCTATATCAAAGACGGGACGACGGTCGAGTTCCGCGCGATCGACAAGGTCTATGAGACCGACGAATTTATCATCAGCCGCGCCGACGCGGCCGACAGCGAGCTGCTCGCGCTCTATGACGAGGTGATCGTCGAGGGCAAGGACATCTATGAGGGCAAGGAGATTGGAAACTGACAACAACTGTTTGTTGACAATAGCGCCGGAATCATAGATAATATAAGGTAAAGTGCCAAAGTTGTAAGTTGAAGGCGAAAGCGGAGGAAACAGCATGAGCTTTTTCAAAAAGTTAGAGGACTGGATGGGGATCGGCAGCGACGACGAGGACGACGATCTGGAGGAAGCGACCGACCGGCAGGACGACGACGGCGAGTATGACGGAGCTCCCTTTATCGCGAAGGGAGGGAAAAAAAGCGCGGGGCGCAGCGGCAACATTGTCAACATGACCGCGACGACCCAGCTTGAGGTCGTGCTGGTCAAGCCCGAACGGTTTGACGACGCGTCGGGCATTGCCGACCACCTCAACAACAAGCGCACCGTTGTGCTCAATCTGGAGTCGACCAACAAGGATGTTTCGCGCCGCCTGGTCGATTTTCTCAGCGGCGTCGCATACGCGAACAACGGCCAGATCAAGCGCGTTGCGAACAGCACCTTTATCATCACGCCCTATAACGTCGGCATTATGGGCGACCTGCTGGACGAGCTGGAGAGCAGCGGCGTATATTTTTGACGGAAATAAAAAATAAACGGAAGAGATTCAGGGAGGAACACCAAGATGCTTACACCGAGAGAAATTCGGGGAACCGATTTTGAGAGAATCGTGCGCGGCTACAATCCCGAGGACGTCGACGCTTTTCTGTCCCAGATCGCGGATCAGGTCGAGCAGCTCGAAAAGGACAAGGACGCGGCCGAGAAGAAGATGATGGTCCTGGCGGAAAAGGTGGACGAGATGCGCGCCGAGGGCGACACGCTGCGCTCGGTGCTCGTGAGCGCGGAAAAGCTCAAGGAGCAGATTCTCACCGAGGCGAAGGAGACCGCGGACGCGCAGGTCGCCGAGGCCCAGACCAAGGCGGACGAGCTCGTCGGCGAGGCGCAGGCCAAGTATGACAGCATCATCGGCACCATTTCCGCGCAGTCCGCGAAGGAGGAGGCGACGCTGCGCGCCCTCAAGGAGCAGGTCTCGACCTTTAAGCACACGATTCAGGACCTGTACAGGCAGCATCTGAAGGTGCTCAACGAGCTGCCCGAATATGACCTGGCGCCCGCGCCCGCCGCGCCCGCACCCGCGCCTGCCGCCGCGCCGGCGCCTGTTGCCGCGCCCGCCGCCGAGGAGCCGGTTTTGACCATGCCCGCAGAGCTCGAGACGGCCCCCGAGATGGTGATGCCGCAGATGCCGGCCGCCGGGGAGCCCAAGGTGGAGGAGTTCTCGTTTGAGAATTTCGACCTGCCCGCCGCGCCCGCGCCCGCCGCCGCGCCCGAGCTCAAGGAGGTCAAGCCCGAGTCCTCCTTCGCGTCGTTTATGGCGCAGGACGAGGCCGACGCGAAGTTCAGCAAGCTCGACTTTGGCGAGAGCTTTACCTTCGGCAACGACTAAACGAAATCTTATTGAATTTTTGGGAGAGCACTGATTTTGGATTACAACAGCACGTTGAATCTGCCAAAAACAGACTTTCAGATGCGCGCCTCGCTGCCGCAGCGTGAGCCGGAATTTTTGGCCGACTGGTATAAGAAAGACCTGTATAACAAAATTATCGAACACAACGCCGGCAAGCCCCGCTGGGTGCTGCACGACGGCCCGCCCTACGCGAACGGCAACGTGCATCTCGGCACGGCGATGAACAAGGTCATCAAGGATATCATTGTCCGCTATAAAAATATGTCGGGCTTTTGTTCGCCGTATATCCCCGGCTGGGACACGCACGGCCTGCCGACCGAGCTCAAGGCGCTCAAGGCGCTCAAGGCGGACAAGAACAAGCTGACGCCGCTCGAGATTCGCAAATGCTGCCGCGAGTATGCGCTTTCTTATCTGGATATTCAGCGTGAGTCCTTCAAACGGCTGGGGGTGCTCGGCAACTGGGACGACCCCTATATCACGCTGAAGCCGGATTTTGAGGCTGTGCAGATCAAAATCTTCGGCGAGATGGCGAAAAAGGGGTATATCTATAAGGGCCTGAAGAGCGTCTATTGGTGCCCGCACTGTGAGACGGCGCTGGCCGAGGCCGAGATCGAGTATGCCGACGATCCCTGCACATCGGTGTATGTCCGCTTCCGCGTCACCGACGACAACGGCGTGTTTGCGGCGCACGGGATCCCCATTGAGAACACCTATTTTGTGATCTGGACCACCACGACCTGGACCTTGCCGGCGAACGTCGCTATCTGCGTCCACCCGGACTACGACTACGCGGTCGTGCAGGCGGGGGACAAGAACTATATCATGGCCGACGCGCTGGTCGACGAGGTGATGGCGGCGGCCAGGATCGCGGATTACCGGGTTCTGACGACGATCAAGGGCTCGGAGTTTGAGTTCTGCAAGGTGCAGCATCCCTTCCTCGACCGCAAATCCATCCTCATTCATGACGGCTATGTCACGCTGGACACCGGCTCTGGCTGCGTGCACATCGCGCCCGGCCACGGCGTCGAGGACTTCGACATCTGCGCGCGCTACGGCGAGATCGAGGGGTACGGCGAGATCCCGGTTATTGTGCCGGTCGACGGCAGGGGCGTGCTCACCGAGGAGGCGGGCCGCTTCGCGGGCCTGACCACCAAGGAGGCCAACAGGGAGATTCAGGCGTATCTGCTCGGCACGGGCGATATGCTCGCGACCAAAGAGATCGAGCACCAGTATCCGCATTGCTGGCGCTGCAAGGAGCCCATCCTCTTCCGCGCGACGGAGCAGTGGTTCTGCTCGGTCGAGGATTTCAAGGAGGAGACGATCAGGGCGATCAACGAGGTCACCTGGACGCCGTCGTGGGCGAAGGAGCGCATCACCGGC
>CAZKRQ010000235.1:2969-3661 GCA_964555125.1 uncultured Oscillospiraceae bacterium | reverse complement strand
GCGATTGGCGGATGCCGTCGGACGCGTCGAGCGCGCTGTGGTTAAAAGAGCTGGATGCGCTTTCCGTGTGAAGCCGCAAACGGCCGGGATTCCCGAAAGCTTATGGTGAAAAACACCGGACCCCGCCGGAAAGAATTCTTTCCGGCGGGGTCCGGCTTTGTCGCCTGGTGAAGACGTCCATCCAAAAATATCGGCCCAAGGGGCAGTTGCCGGGACTCTCCGGCAAAGAGAAGCTTCGCCTGCGCGGCGGCCCGCCCGCTTGCGAAATGTGGCGCGGATGCAGGGAAAACGGCGGCGCGCCTTCAGGCGATTGACGGCGACAGCCATCGGGGGCCGGCGCGACAGGGAGGCTAAGCGCGCGGCGCGAGGTCGAGATCGCGGAGAAGGGAGGCTTCCCTCTCGTCGACCCTGGAAAAGTCGATATTGACGCTGTAGATACGCTCTATGTCGTCGTGCACGGCTTTGGCCTGCTTGAGCAGCTCACCGGCCTGTGTGAGCAGACCGAGCACCGCGTGCTTGGAGAAGGTCAGACGGTTGCGGTTGGCGGACAGCGTTTTTGGGTCGTAAAACCGCTGTTCACGGATCAAAACGGCATTTTCGCTTTGCAGATCGCTCAGGAAGCCGCTCGCGGCAAAGCAGAGAGACAGCGCGGGCACCGCGACGCAGTCGATCTTGTCATCGGGGGAGAGGGG
>CAZKRQ010000235.1:1493-2959 GCA_964555125.1 uncultured Oscillospiraceae bacterium | reverse complement strand
GAGGGGGCAGCGGCAGACGACGACGTCATACCCCGCCTGCATCGCCTGCGCGCGCATCTGCGCGAGAAAACGGTGCGCCGCCGCATACCAGCGGTCGCGGAAGAGATAGATATTCTCGTAGTTGCGCAGATTGGCGGCGGTGTAGTCGATATAACCCTTCGGCGTGTTGCCCGCGCTCAGGCGAATATCCTCGCGGGGTGTGCCGCCGGGGCCGTTCGCGAACAGTTTTTTGCCCAGCCGCGCGCCGAACTGGTCGAGCTTGTCGGCGAGCAGAGCGAGCTGCGCCGTTCGCTCCCCCTCGCAGAAAAGGGAACCGGCGGCCCCGGCGAACCGGGCGGCCCGCTCGTGAAACGCCGCGTTGCGGGCAAACAGCGCGCGCAGCTCGTCGAGGTTGCAGGACAAAGCGGCGCTGTCGATGGTGTCGTAGAGAGAGACGACCTCCTGCTTGGCGGCGGGGATCGCGGGCTCAAGAACGTGCGGCGCGGTGCCGTCCACGATCGCGAAGCGCAGCGGGCGGCAGATCACGCCGTCGAGCGAGTCGGGGTCGCTCGAGCAGTGGATGTACTCGACGGGGTAGCCCTCGCCGGTCATCCGCTCGCCGAGCCGCCGCATCATGGTGGATTTGCCGCAGCCCGGCCCGCTTTTGATGATCCGTGTCCGCTCGGGCAGATCGGGGTCGTTGAGCTGTGAGAAAAAGCCCGCAAAGCCCGAGGAGGTCACGGTTCCGAGAAAATAATCGAAGACTTGCATAAAAAACACCCTCTTTCACGCTCATGCTATGAGAAAGAGGGCGTTTTTGCTACATGGAACCTCGCCTGAACCGTTTTTTCGATTGCGCGCGTCAGCGCAGCTTGACGGCGGTGCCCGACGCGGTCACCATCAGCATCCCGTTGTTGGAGCCGAGCACCTCATAGTCGATGTCGACGCCGACAACGGCCTGCGCGCCGAGCTCCTGCGCGCGCTGGCACATTTCGTTCATGGCGCTTGTGCGCGCGGCGATGAGCTCTTCTTCATAAGAGCCGGACCGGCCGCCGAAAAAGTTGGTCAGGCCCGCCGCGAAGTCGCGGACAAAATCGACGCCCGAGATCACCTCACCGAACACGACGCCGAGATAACCCGTGATTTCATGGCCCTCCACCGAGGGCGTTGTAGTGACGATCATTGCATTTCTCCTTTCACAAAAAAAGGTTTTAAGAGCCGGGAATTTGGAGGCGCTTTTGAAAAATCAGGCGAGGCACAGATTCCCGATCAGGAACAGCGCGGCGATATGCGCCGGGTAGAAGAGATAGAACAACCACTTGAGGCCGCGTCCGCGCGCCCCGTTGTGCAGCAGCATCAGCGGCAGCGCGCCGATCATCATCCACTGATAGCGGAAATAAAAGAGATATTGCCCGACCGACCAGAGCTCGCCGTTCGCAATCGAGATGCCGCCCGCGAGGGAGACAGCGCCCAGCAGGGTGAAGCCG
>CAZKRQ010000235.1:0-1483 GCA_964555125.1 uncultured Oscillospiraceae bacterium | reverse complement strand
GCCGAACAGGACCGCGCAGAACCCGCCGTAGGCGAGGGCGAGGCCGGATTTGCGGCCCTGAGAAAAATAGAGGAGAACCCCGAGCAGGATCCACAGGGGGCCGCCCTCACAGTAAACGGCATTCGCGAGCAGCGCGCCAAAAAACGGCGCGAGCCCCACGACGTCCTGAAAGGTTTCGCCAACCCACGCGCAAGCAAGAGCCCCGAGCAGCTGATAGAGCAAAAACAAAGCGAGAAGCCGCCGCCCGCACCTGGGCTCGGAGACCAAACGCTCAAAGAGCGACGCGAAGACGCAGAACAGCAGGATTGTGGGAAAAATATTGTTGGTAATATACTGCGTCGCGACACCGCCGCGCCGCGCGAAAATATTGTTCAGGCAGAGAGACAGAACGGCCATCGCGGCGCCCGACAGATACAGACGCAGCAGATAGCGCTGCCGGTTGGAGGTGCGCCGGAAGCTGACCGCCGCGCAGTAGAAAAACAGCGGCGCGGATAACCGGCCGAGCCAGCGCAGCCAGACCGGCATCCCGGGCAGGAACTCGCCCACATGGTCGACGGCCATCAACGCGAGCGCAACCAGCTTGAGCGCGGTGCTGCTCATGAAGCGCGCTCGCGCGCGATCTCGGCGATGCGCTTGAAGTCCTCGAGGGTATCCGCCTTGTTGGCCGGGTTGTGCAGCAGCGCCGCCGGGTGAAAGGTGCCCATCATGCGCACGCCGCCCTTTTCGTAAACCCGGCCGTGATCCCGCGTGACGCGAAAGCCGCTGTCGATGAGCTTCATCGCGGCGATGCGGCCGAGGCAGACGACGAGGCGGGGCGAGATCAGGCGAAACTGCTCGCGCAGATAGTCGATGCAGGCGGCTTGCTCGTCGGGGTAGGGGTCGCGGTTCTGCGGCGGGCGGCATTTGATGATATTGGCAATATAGACGTCCTCGCGCCGAAGCCCGACCGCGGTCAGATAGCTGTCCAGCAGCTGGCCCGCGCGCCCGACGAAGGGGATGCCGGTTTCGTCCTCGTTTTTGCCGGGCGCTTCGCCGACAAACAGAATATCCGCGTGTTCGTTGCCGGTGCCGAAAACGACATGGGTGCGGGTCGCGGCGAGCCCGCATTTTTGGCACGCGGCGCATTCCGCGCGCAGCTCTTCAAAGGTCATGCCCGTTCTCCTCGCTATATTGGTTTTCGCTTCAGTATAGCACAACGGCGTGAATTTGGATAGAGGCAGGGGAGGGAAACCCTTTTGCGCGGTCGGTGCGTCGGTTTCAACGAAACGGTTTTCAATATTTTTTAGGTGTGATATGATAGACGAACAGAGAGGAGGCGGAGCCCTGTGTTTGTGCAACAGGATTGGCTTATGCGCCAGATTGAAACGATGGTGGACGCGATCGCCCAACTATTAGCTGGAAGAGAGGAAAGAGGCTGCGGCGCAAAGGACGGTTTCGGACAGGAGGGGGCCGCCGGGCTGCAACAAAAGCTGACGTGTTTGCT
>CAZKRQ010000234.1:0-3694 GCA_964555125.1 uncultured Oscillospiraceae bacterium | reverse complement strand
CAGCGCTTTTTCATCCTTGTGGGCATAGCTGCGCGCGTTTCGGTCCTTGATATAGGCGCTCAGCGCCTTGAGACACGCGTCGTTTAAATAGACCAGTCGCTCTTTGTTGCCCTTGCCGGTGATGTTGATCATATCCTCTCGCACATCGCTGAGGTTGATGCCGACCAACTCGGACAAGCGCATCCCACAATTTAAAAATAGAGTCAGGATGCAGTAATCCCGCACGGCAAATTCACCCTCGGGACTGCGCAGCAGTGACTGTGCTTCCTCCAGCGTGAGAAATTTCGGCAGGCTTTTTTTGATGGAAGGAACCTCCAAATCCTTGACCGGATCGCGTTGCAGCTGATGTGTCTTGGCCGTCAGATATTTGTAGAAGGAACGCAGGCTGGAAACCTTGCGCGACCGCGTATTGGCGTTGTTTTCACGCGCGCGATTGATAAAATGCAGGTATTCATAGATTTCGTCGGTTTTTACCGAAGCGACATCCTCGAGGGAAATATCGCGCACGTCGATCTCGTCGAACTCAATATCCGCGGGGACAAGCCCGCGAGAGCGCTTGAGAAAGCGAAAAAACAGACGCAGATCGATGTAATAGCCATTGATCGTGCGCGGAGAGAGATTTTTGATCGTCTCCATATAAATAAGAAACTGTTTTAAAACTTCCGGACAATCATTGTAGTCAGTCATTGTTGTTTTCCCACCTGAATCGCTCGCCTTGATTTCGCTAAATTTTTATTTAGCGAAATACTATCCATAGAATTCCCCTGCGCAACGCAGCCGTCAAAGAGCTTTCAGATCACACACGCCGCTATGGAAATCACTCACCGGCCCTGATGATTATCATATCATTTCGGCGACGGCTTTTCAAATACTGGCGGCATTCTCCGATCGTGCCGCCCATGGCGACATATCTGCCTTTATAATCCTTGGGCAGATAATCCGGCGCGTGTTCCATCACAACCAGATAGCGCTTGCCGTCGTCCCAACAGTCAAACGTCGGGTCAATCTCAAATTTCTGCAACAGCAAATCCAGCTTGTGATTTATTTCTTTAATTCGGTTTGTTCCCATTCGATCTCATACTCCTCGTTGTAGCATTCCGTGCCATAGGTGCCGCTGTTGTCCGGCAACGATTCGCCGCTATCCATCCGCTGAAAATCACTCGCGAGCAGCAGTCCCGCATTGTCAAACGGAACAAGCTCTCCCATCCGGCTTAAGTGCTCATAGGTGCCGTCATATTTATCGTAAGCGATCTTGCAGAATTCGCCGTCATAGGTCGGCGTCAAAAGCATCTGCTCTTCATCGCCGTCGTGCACCAGCTCGGGCCGCTTAAGGCCGAGAGAGGCTATATACAGCCTCGTGCCCTTTGGCATCTCGCACAGCTCCTTCGTGACATACTTTGTGATGTAAAACGCGACCGCGTGGCGGTCCCGAACCGGCGAACAGTCAAAATAGCCCAGCGCTTTCGCGTACCGTTCCCATCGCACATAGCGCTTTGTGTTCGGCACCTGCTCCAGCTCGTCGGTGATCGGGTTGCGACGCTGAATCGTCGGGGGAACCGTCAGTTCCCCATCCGGCATACCGCGAATCAGGCCGTGAAAATGCACCGCGCCGGTCTTGGGGTGAAATTCGGGAATCGCGAGATATTGAAACTGCGGGGCGTGCCGCTGCTTGAAATTATCAAAAAATTTGCGAAGACGCTTATAACATTCTTTCAGGTTTTCACGGTCTACCTTCATGGCGTTGAACTCGAACGTGCAAAAATAATCGAAATCGTTGCAAAGACACAGATCGGTAATATTCCGCTTCGCCCGCGAAATCGCCTCGTCCATCTTCTTTTCGTTCACCTGAAAGCCCCTCGCCCGCCGCTCCTCTTCCCTCTGTTTTCTCACCCATTCCGGCGTGTTTTCCCTGCACACTCTCTCGCCTTTGAGCAATACATGCTTATACGGTACAACCGAATTTTCGTAACGATAAATTCGGTATAAGCTCATTTCTGAACCTCGTTATATGCGTTTCTGAGGGAGAAACGTTATTAAGTCTCGTGTATAAGGAAGGCCGCGCGCACGCTGCGCGAAGCGCGCGGGCCTCCCCTCTCCCCTGTCTCCTAAACCTTAAAGCCCTTTCGCTTCCCTTTTCGGGGCTTCACACGGGCCGCAGAGACGTCGAAAGCCTCTCGATGAAGCTCTCCCCTGTTCTGGGCGATCTCTTCGTCAGAGAGCCAGTCAGAGGCCTGAGAGCTCAACATGCCGTCGATCAGCTGCTCGGTGCTGTAGCTGTCGCGCAGCCGGTCGGTCTGCACGTATACGTCGCTCGACAGCTTGCGAATGGGATAAAGGGGATTGTTATAGGCAAGGTCATATTCCTGCGCGTCGTACCGCCGCACAACGCAAAGGCGACTAAACGGATGCGGAAAGTGAATGCGGGAGGAATAGACCGTGTCGGTGATGTCCCGCAGCTGCTTATCCAGAAAGTTCCAGCGCTGTGTCGTCGCGTAGATCATCAGATGCCGCTTGCGGCACTGGCAGAGATGCTGAAACAGCGCTTTGGGCAGCGCGTCCTTTTTGGAAAAATCCCGGCTGTTGAAGATCGTCCCGATCTCGTCAATGAGCACCAGCGTGTTTTCCGGCGCGTTGTAGATGTCTTCCAGACAGCGCAGCCGCAGAATCTTCGTCCATTTGGGGAAATGATACAGGTCAATATTCGTGAGGATATGCAGCTGCTTATATTGCCGCGCGAGCTGCAACGCATAATAAACCATGGTGCTGGTCTTCCCTGCCCCGAACATGCCGACGAACAGATGCAGGCCCCAGCGCTCGAAACGGAGATACCAGCGTTCACGAATACAGTGGTATAAATCCCGAAGCCACCAATACGACGCCTGCGGAAGCTTTAGCAGAACCTTGATTAAGATCATAGCTTTCGACCGCCGCCCGTAATCGTCGCGACCAGATAGCGGAACAGGCGCAGAACGTAGACGACAAGGCCGATGCCGACGGCAACACACAACAGCCACTGAAACAGCTCACAAATCGTGGTCGGCTTGGTGAGATCGGCGCCGAGAATGCCGAAAAACTCAAACAATGCGTGAAGCATCCTTTAACCCCCTAACAGAATCAGAATCGAATACAGGAAGAACAACAGACAACATACGCCGACCGTAAAGACAACGCAGGCGAAGATCAGATACAGCACCGTCATCGTGAGAACGCCCTCACAATCACCGCAACCAACAAAAGGCCGACCAATACCAGCAAAAGCCCCTCGGTTACTTCCAGTTCTTCCAGCGGCGTCGTAAGAAACGGCCGGGGCTCGATCACCACGGGGCCGGAAGGCGTATCCGGGTTGTCGAGACCTGGCGTATCGGGATCTGGCGCAGCGACAGTCATTTCGAGCAGCCATGTTTTATTGCCCTGCGTGAGCCAAGCGGAATTTTCAATTCGCAAGCGGTCAAACGTTTGCGGCTCAAACCAGCCAGTAATTGACGGCGGGGTTTCGTATGTCGACTGATAAGGGAAACGCACTGAAACCAGATCGATAAGGGAATCGTCAAAAGTAAAATCATAAAATGGAAGCGTCAAAATGTAATTCGTTGTCAAATATCCTAATACTGTACCATACGCACCCTTTTCCGTGCCGCCATAGCGAATTATTCGTGTTTTTCCGCTGCCATCGATCTGAATGCCCGTAAACAGG
>CAZKRQ010000233.1:0-3719 GCA_964555125.1 uncultured Oscillospiraceae bacterium | reverse complement strand
GAGAGCATCAACGCCATGTATGTCGGCGGCATTGTTCGCCTGACCCGCCGCATCCTGCTGGGCACGCTGCTCTTTGAGGGGGCGGGCGCGGCGCTGCTCGCGCTGCGGTTTGTGCCCCGCATGGGGTGGGGCGAGGGGCTCTACTGCGCTGTTTTTCACGCGATTTCGGCCTTCTGCAATGCCGGGTTTGACCTGATGGGGCGCTACGGCGCTTATTCGTCTCTTGTCGGCTTTGCGGGCGACGGCCTCGTGATCGGCGTGATCTCGGCCCTGATCGTTGTCGGGGGCATCGGCTTTTTTGTCTGGGACGACCTGTATGAGAAAAAATGGCATTTTTCGCGCTATTGCCTGCACACCAAGATCGTGCTGGTGACGACGGCGGCGCTACTTGTCGTGCCGGCGGTTCTGTTCTGGCTGTTCGAGCGCGGCGCGCTGTTCGCCGGGATGCCGGCGGGCGAGCAGTTCTGGGCCTCGCTGTTCTGCGCCGTCACGCCGCGCACGGCCGGCTTCAACTCGGTCGACACCGGCGCGATGACGCCGGCGAGCAAGCTGCTCACTATGATGCTGATGCTGGTCGGAGGGAGCCCGGGCTCGACGGCGGGCGGCATCAAGACAACGACCCTTGCGGTTCTGCTCGTGACCATCGCCGCGAATATGCGCAACGAGTCGGTCAACAACGTGTTTGGGCGCCGGCTGGAGGACAACGCATTTAAACGGGCTGCCGCCGTTTTTGCGGTCAACGTCTCGCTTGCGCTGGCGGCGACCCTCGTCATCAGCGCGGTGCAGCCGGAGCTGTATCTTTCCGATGTGCTGTTCGAGGCGCTTTCCGCCATCGGCACCGTCGGCATGAGCACGGGGATTACCCGCGCGCTTCTGCCCGTTTCTCAGGTCGTGATCGCGCTGCTCATGTATGCCGGGCGGGTCGGCAGCCTGTCCTTCGCGCTTATGTTTACGGAGTACCGGCGGCCGCCCGCAGTGCGTATGCCGGTTGAAAAGGTCAATATCGGTTAGGAGACGGAATACATGAAAACGGTTTTGATTATCGGCATCGGGCGCTACGGCGGCCATCTGGCCGAGCGGTTCGCGGAGCTGGGCAACGAGGTGATGATCGTCGATAAAGACGAGGAAAGGCTGCGCGCGCTGCTGCCCTATGTGACCAACGCGCAGATCGCCGACTGCGCCGACGAGGAGGTGCTGAAGAGCCTCGGCATCCGCAATTTCGACGTCTGCTTTGTCTGCATCGGCAGCAATTTTCAGGCCAGCCTTGAGGTCACGAGTATGCTCAAGGAGATGGGCGCGAAGCTGGTCGTCAGCAAGGCGAGCGACGATGTCCACGCGAAATTTCTGCTGCGAAACGGCGCGGACAGCGTCGTGTATCCCGAGCGGGATGTGGCGATGCGCGTCGCCACCCGCTATACGGCCGACAACGTCATCGACTATTTCGGCCTCTCGGACGACGTGAGCATCTATGAGATCCCGGTCAACGAGGCCTGGGTGGGCAAATCCATCCGGGAGCTCGAGTTCCGCAAAGCCTACAAGGTCACAATCCTCGCGATCAAGGACGGCGAGACAATGTCGCTGGTTATGGACCCCGAGCACGTGTTCACCGCGCAGGAGCATCTTCTTGTGATCGGGCACCAGCGCAATTTGCAGAAATTTCTCAAAAAGCTCGACTGACGGTTGACACCCGTTGCAATTTGTGCTATCCTAGTTTAGCCGCGTGGTACAGGCTTCTTTAAGTGTGCGCGTCACCGCCTGGGCCAGCGAGTCTGTAGAGATAAGATGAGGAAAACGCATGTACGCAGTGATCGAAACCGGTGGAAAGCAATATCGCGTCAGCGAGGGCGACGCCGTCTATGTCGAGAAGCTCGACGTCAAGGAGGGCGAGACGGTTACTTTTGACAGGGTGCTGATTGTCGGCAAGGACGACGGCGCCGTTGTCGGCACACCGACCGTGAAGGACGCGGTGGTCGAGGCCAAGGTAGTCAAGCACGGCAAGTCTAAAAAGGTGACGGTTTTCACCTATCGCCCCAAGAAAGACAGCAAGCGCAAGCTCGGCCATCGCCAGCAGTATACAAAGGTTGAAATCACAGCCATCAAGGGCTGATTCAGGACGGAGGTGCAAACAGAATGGCACATAAAAAAGGTGTAGGCTCCACGAAAAACGGACGCGATTCCGAGTCCAAGCGCCTCGGCGTGAAAAGAGCGGACGGCCAGGCCGTCGTCGCGGGCAATATCCTTGTCCGCCAGCGCGGGACGCATATCCATCCCGGCACGAACGTCGGCATCGGCAGCGACGACACCCTCTTCGCGCTTACAAGCGGCAGAGTCAAGTTTGAGAGAGTCGGCCGCGACCGCAAGAAGGTCAGCGTTCTTTAAGGCAGCTACGCAAAAGGCTCGGGCGCAGATTGGCCCGGGCCTTTGCTTTTTCACGGCAGGAGGTTGCGGCGGGCTTTGCGGCGTAGGCGAAGCCGGGCGCGCAAAAAAGCGCAGACGCCGGGACAAAGAGGAGAGCGAAACGGTATGTTTATAGATACGGCAAAAATAAAGCTCGCCGCCGGTAAGGGCGGCGACGGCGCCGTCTCGTTTCACCGCGAGAAGTTTGTCGCGGCGGGCGGGCCGGACGGCGGCAACGGCGGTCGGGGCGGCAGCATTGTTTTTAAGGTCGACGACCATATGTCCACCCTGCTGGATTTTCGCTATAAGCGCAAATATGTCGCCGCGGACGGTGAAAACGGCAAGGCGAAAAACTGCTCGGGCAAGAACGCGCCCGACACGGTGATCCGCGTGCCGCGCGGCACGGTTATCAAGGAGGCGCAGACGGGCGGTATCCTGGCCGACCTGACCGACGACGAAGAGGTGGTCGTCTGCAAGGGCGGCAAGGGGGGCTTTGGCAACGCCCGGTTCGCGACGCCGACGCGCCAGATCCCACGCTTTGCAAAAACAGGCACAAGGGGCGAGAGCTATGAGGTCATTTTGGAGCTCAAGCTGCTCGCGGACGTCGGCTTTGTCGGTTTTCCGAATGTCGGCAAAAGCACGCTGCTCGCCGCGATCAGCGCCGCGCGGCCCAAAATCGCGAACTATCATTTTACGACCCTTTCGCCTGTGCTCGGCGTGGTCGCCGCGCCGGGCGGCGGCTCGTTTGTCGCGGCGGATATTCCCGGCCTGATCGAGGGGGCGTCGCGGGGCGTCGGGCTCGGGTTCGACTTTCTTCGCCATATCGAGCGGTGCCGGATGCTGGTGCATGTCGTCGACATCTCGGGCGTTGAAGGGCGCGACCCGGTTGCGGATTTCGACGCGATCAACCGCGAGCTGGCGAGCTTTAACGAGCGGCTTGCCGGACGCCCGCAGATCGTTGCGGGAAACAAGGGGGACATCGCCTGCGATCCCGCGCTCGAGGAAAGGCTGCGCGCTTACGCGACCCAAAAGGGGTATGAGTATATTTCGATCAGCGCGGCGGCGCACAAAAATCTCGACCTTCTCGTCGGAAGGATCGCGGAGAAGCTCGAGACGCTGCCGCCGATTGAGGTGTTTGAGCCCAACTATGTCAGGCCCGCGCCGGAAATCGGCCGCACCTTCGCGATCGAGCGGGACGATGAGGGGAATTTTGTCATCGACGCGCCGTGGCTTGAGCGCATCCTCGAGCAGAGCAATGTCGAGGACTATGAGAGCCTGCAATATTTCCAGCGCGCGCTCATGGACAGCGGCATCATCGACAG
>CAZKRQ010000232.1:0-3739 GCA_964555125.1 uncultured Oscillospiraceae bacterium | reverse complement strand
AGCCCCGAGGAGGCGGTCAAAAACAACGTCTGCGGCACCTGGAACCTCGCGCGCAGCGCCGACAAGGCGGGGGTCGAGACCTTTGTGCTGATCTCGACCGACAAGGCCGTCAACCCGACGAGCGTCATGGGCGCGACCAAGCGCATCTGCGAGATGATCGTGCAGGCGATGGCCAAAACGAGCGCGACGCGGTTTGTCGCGGTGCGGTTTGGCAATGTGCTCGGCTCCAACGGCTCGGTGATCCCGCTGTTTAAAGAGCAAATCGCGCGCGGCGGCCCGGTCACGGTGACCCACCCCGACATCGTCCGCTATTTCATGACCATCTCCGAGGCGGTCAGCCTTGTGATCAGCGCCAGCGAGATCGCCAGGGGCGGCGAGATCTTCGTGCTGGATATGGGCCATCAGGTCAAGATCCTCGATCTTGCCGAGAACCTGATCCGCCTCGCGGGGTTTATGCCCTATCGGGATATACCCATTGTGTTCACCGGCCTGCGCCCCGGCGAGAAGCTCTATGAGGAGCTGCTGCTCTCGGAGGAGGGGACGACGGCGACGGGCAAGAGCAAAATTTTTATCGGCAATCCCGGCGACATAGATAAGGATGAGTTTTTTGAGCGGCTCGCCGCGTTAAAGACGCTCGCTTTCGCCAACAAGCGGCAGGAGGTCGTGAAGATGGTGATCGACATGGTGCCCACCTTCCGGCATGAAACGGGCTGACCGGCGCGCCGTTTCCGCCGAGGTGGAAAGGAGGAAAAACTGCTTATGATGAAAATACCGTTCAGCCCGCCCGATATGACCGAGGAGGAGGCGCGCGCCGCGCGGGAGGCGATCCTCTCGGGATGGATCACGACCGGCCCGCGAACAAAGGAGTTTGAGCGCCGCATCGAGGCCTATTGCGGGGTCGAAAAAGTGGCCTGCCTCAATTCGGCGACGGCGGCGATGGAGCTCTGCCTGCGGGAGCTGGGGGTGGGGCCGGGCGACGAGGTGATCACCAGCGCCTACACCTACACAGCCTCCGCGAGCGTGATCGACCATGTCGGCGCGCGCATCGTGCTCGTCGACACGCTGCCCGGCTCGATGCGCATGGATATGGACGCGGTCGGGGCGGCGATCACCGCGCGCACCAAGGCGGTGATCCCGGTCGATGTGGCGGGCATCCCCGCCGACTATGCCGCTCTGCGCGCGGCGATCGAGGCGAAAAAGGAGCTGTTCCGGCCGTCGACGCCCTTGCAGGAGGCGATCGGGCGCGTCGCGATCATCGCGGACGCGGCGCATTCGTTCGGGGCGAGGTATCGCGGCGCGCCGGCGGCACAGGCCCCCGATTTCTGCTGCTTTTCCTTTCACGCGGTCAAAAACCTGACGACGGCCGAGGGCGGCGCGATCGCCTTCTCCGGCTTTGACGGCTTCGATGCGCAGCGGCTCTACAGCGATTTTATGCTCTGGTCCCTGCACGGCCAGAGCAAGGACGCGCTCGCGAAGACGCAGCTGGGCGCGTGGGAGTATGATATTGTCTACCCGGCCTATAAATGCAATATGACCGACATCATGGCGGCCATCGGCCTGGTCCAGCTCGACCGCTATGACGGGATGCTCGCGCGCAGGCGCGCAATGGTCGCGCGGTATGACGCGGCGTTCGCGGGCTCGCGCGTGCGGCCGCTCGCGCATTCCGGCGAGGATTTTGACGGCTCGCACCACCTGTATATTACCCAGATTGAGGGCACCTCGGTCGAGGAGAGAAACCGGCTCATCGTCGCTCTCGCGCAGCAGGGGATCTCCACCAATGTGCACTATAAGCCGCTGCCGATGTTCACGGCCTATCAAAGGCTTGGGTTTGACATCGCGCAGTATCCCAATGCCTACGACTATTTCACGCGCGAGCTCACCCTGCCGCTGCACACGCTGCTCACCGACGAGCAGATCGACGCGGTGGCGGATACGTTGCTGGAGCTTTTGCGCGCATAGAGCGCGGCGGAAAATCGCGTGTTTTTTCCGTTGCGCCCGCGCCGCTTTGTCTTTCGGGCGGCTGCTTCCCGGCGTGAAATGAGCAGGGCCGCATGGATCGGCCCTGTGTCCGCGGCCTCTGTGGTGTTCGGTTGTCTTGCGCCATCGCCGCGCCGGCATGGACGGGACAGGCAAAGGGCGCAGGGCCTCTCGCGCGGGCACGGGCGCGGCGATGGCGAGGGCGTTGCCTGTCGGCCCTGCGAATGCGGCCGAAAAAAAGACGATGAAAAAGGACGGTCTCTATGACCAATCGATTTGAACAGTTGCCCGCGCCGATGCAGTGCGACGCGGTGCGGAGCTATTACGATCTGCTCGACCGGCGCAGAGGCAGCCTGCTGCTGAAGCGGGCGTTCGACATCGCGGCGAGCGCGCTGCTGCTGCTGCTGCTCAGCCCGGTGCTGCTCGGCGTGGCCGTCGCGGTCAAATGCGACTCTCCCGGCCCGGTTTTTTTCCGGCAGGAGCGGTATACGGCCAATATGCGGCGGTTTCGCATCTTCAAATTCCGCTCGATGGTCGACAAGGCCGAGCTGGCCGGCCCGCTCGTGACGGTGGACGGCGACAGCCGGGTGACCCGCGTCGGCTCGTTCCTGCGCCGCACGCGGCTCGACGAGCTGCCCCAGCTGCTCAATGTGCTCGCGGGCGACATGTCCTTTGTCGGCACCCGGCCCGAGGTCGAAAAATATGTCGAGCGCTACACGGATGAGATGCTCGCAACCCTGCTGCTGCCCGCCGGCGTGACCTCGCTGGCAAGCATCTGCTTCAAGGACGAGGCGAAGCTGCTCGAGAGCGCGGACGACGCGGACGAGGTCTATGTGAAGGAGATTTTGCCGCGCAAGATGGAGTATAACCTCGCTTATCTGCGCGAGTTCAGCTTTTGGGGCGATCTGCGCCTGATGCTGCGCACCGTTGCGGCGGTGCGGGGATAGGAAAGACGGGCCGCGGGGAGCTCGCGCGGCCGGGACGAGAAAAGAATCGGGAGAGATGAGAATGGGGAAATTTACATTTGTCGAGACCGGCATCGAGGGCATGTTCCTCGTGGAGCCGACGGTGTTCGGCGACGAGCGCGGCTATTTTATGGAGACCTACAACGAGGCCGAGTTCGACGCGGCGGGTCACGCGCTGCGCTTTGTGCAGGATAACCAGTCCAAATCGCGCCGGGGGGTGCTGCGCGGGCTGCATATGCAGGTCGCGCACCCGCAGGGCAAGCTGGTTCGGGTGATTCGCGGCGAGGTGTTCGACGTCGGCGTCGACCTGCGCAGGGGAAGCCCGACGATGGGCAGGTGGTTCGGCGCGAGGCTCAGCGAGCAGAACAAAAAGCAGCTCTTCATCCCCGAGGGGTTTGCCCATGGGTTCCTCGTGCTCTCGGACGAGGCGGAGTTTGTCTATAAATGCACGCGGCTGTACGACCCGAACGACGAGCTGGGCATCCGCTATGACGACCCCGATCTGGCGGTTGACTGGCCCGATTGCGGCGCCGCGCCGCTGCTCTCGGATAAAGATCGCAGGCAGCCCTCCTTTCGCGAGGTCTGCGCGAGGCTGGGGCTTTGAGCTGAAAAAGGGCGGACGGGGTTTTTGCCGCCGGCGATAGAAAAAGGAACAGTAGGAAGGAGCAGGATTTATGCTTGCAAAGGGAATTGATAAAAAGGTTGGGCCCGAGTTCGACGGAAAAACGCTGCTGATTACGGGGGGCACCGGCTCGTTCGGCAACGCGGTGCTGCGCCGCTTTTTAAACAGCGGGCTC
>CAZKRQ010000231.1:0-3749 GCA_964555125.1 uncultured Oscillospiraceae bacterium | reverse complement strand
AATAGGTCGTCCTGCGCGTGCGGCCGTAATACTCTACCTTTTCCCAGTGCGCGAACACGACCTGATAGCCCGACTCGTTGGGCAAAACGCGCGCCACCGCCTCCTGCAACCGCCGCATGTCCTCGCCGTTTTGCGCAAGGCCGATATTTTTCTTCTCCTTCAGCTTGCTGTAAATCCATACAGCTATGCCGATAACCACAAACAGGATCAATGCTTTTGTCGTATTATCCATAACAGACCGCTCTCCCCATCTTTCATCAAAGTTCGCATCTCTACCCAATGCGGGGATATTATAGCAAAACGCGCTTCGATTGTCCAGCGCGGGGACGTTTTCAGAGAGCAAAACGGCGTTTGACAAATCTCCCGTCTTTTTTTAATATTGAATATAGATTTCAGAAAATCATCTGTCTTTTGAAAGGGGTAATTTGTCTTGAGAAAATCCTCCGGCTTCATTGTCTCCATCGCCATTTTGAGCTTTATGGCCGTCTCCATGCTGTTCAACAGCGTGCCCGAATGGATCACCACCATGAAATCGCCGGTCGATTTCACCGAAATCGACGACTCTGAAATTCGCTCCGGCCTGCATGTGCAGGGCGATGTTTTCGCTCTGCTGGACAGCTACGCCAGCGAGCAGACCTGGACCGAGAACAAAGACGGCTCCCGGACACCCAAGGTCACCTCGAAGGTCTACTACATCATCCCCGCCGGCAGCCAGTCCTTTGTCGGCATCGCGTGTGACGCCGGCTCCACCCGGCCCTATAACGCGATCTGCGACGCGACAATGGATTATCTGTGGGGCGAGACGGAGTATATCGAGTCGGAGCCCGTCGCTTTTGAGGGCAGGCTGGTAAAGATGGAGGACGACCTCTATCAATACATGGTCGAGTGGTTTAAGTACACGGAGTATTACGGCACCACCGACGAGGCAACCATCAAGACCTATGTGCTGCCCTATATGATGAAGCCGTTCTCGCCCGGCCTCGTGCCCCTTCTGGCGATTGGCGGCGTTCTGCTGCTGGCGGACGCGCTCGTCATCTTCCTCTTCATCAAATACCGCAAAAAGGAAAAAGCCCAGGCGGCGACGGCGGCCTCCATGCCCGCGCCGCCCACGCAGGGGCCGGACGCGCTGAGCAGCCTGCGGCAGTGAGCCGCCGGGCGAATTGACCCTCCGTCTGTTTGAGCCGCTGAAAAAACGAAGGCCGCTCCCTTAATCGGGAGCAGCTTTCGCTTTTTTCTGCCCTGCTTCCCTGCGCCGGGGCCACTCGTCAGGGCGCAGGGATTTGGGATCCTTCAATTTTAAATGCCGGATTGTAAAGCATCGTATTTTCTCTTTCCTCCCCGAGCGGCTTTCTCCTCCGGCAAAAAACAAATTGTTGCCAGGCGCCCGCCGGATGAAGCTACGTCTTTCACCCTCAAAAACAGCCTTCAACACACTCGACGGCCCGGCTTGCTGTTCTTCAAGCCGGGCCTCCAAAAAATATGTTTGTTACTTCACGAGCTCCCGCGCCAGAATTTCCTGCTTGCGCGCGAGCAGGCCGTCGCCGGACAACGCCGCCTCCACCGCCTCGAGCCCGACGCGCTGCACGAGGGTGCCCAGGCGCTCGCCCGGCTTGCCCTGCTCGCGATAAAACAGGATCACCTTCTCAATGAGCGGGAAAAGCTCCTCCTCGCTGTAGGTGCGGGAGAGCGCCGCGCCGCGCTGAATCTCCTTGCCCCAGCGCCCGCCGATAAAGACGCGGAAGCACCGACGGCCGCCCTCCATCGCCTCGCGGTAGCATTTGCTCACGCAGCGGCCGCAGCTGTTGCAGCGCGCGGGGTCGATCGCCAGCTTGCCGTCGGTCAGCTTGGCCGCCCCCATCGGGCAGGCCGCCTCTACGCCGCATTTGCCGCAGCCCGCGCACTTATCCGGGTTATAGAGCGGCGCGTTGAGCGCGGTGATGCCGACGTCGTTGAGAGAGGGCTTGACGCAGTTGTTGGGGCATCCGCCGACCGCGATCTTGAATTTGTGCGGCAGCTTCACATCGCCGTAGCCCTCAAAAAAGGCTTTATGAATGCGGCGCGCCAGCCCCTGTGTGTCGGCGTTGCCATATTGGCACACCGTGCCCTTGCAGGACACGACCGGCCGCACCTTCGCGCCGGTTCCGCCGGTCACCAGCCCCTCCCGCGCCAGATATTCCTGCACGGCCGGGATGTCGCCGAAGTGGATGCCGGGGATCTCCAGCGTCAGCCTGGTCGTAAAGGCGACGGTGCCCGAGCCGAACTTTTTCGCGACCTCGTGGACGCAGCAGAGCTGGTCGGCGGTCAGCGTGCCGTTCTCGGTGACGACGCGGCCCGAAAATTCGTCTTCTGTCCCTCGATTGTGCAAAAATCCCATTGCCTTGACGCGGGTGATGTCAGCGGCCGATACCTTGCTCATACAAATAACTCCTTCAAATCTATTTTTCCTTTTAAGCTCTTCGCGGCGGAATGGCAGGCTCCCCATGGAAACACGGCGCCGCCCGGCATTTCCCGCCCGGGGCGCCGCTTCGAGCGAATCGCCGCTGTTTTGATTTTATTCTACAGGATTTCGCCCGATCTGTAAACCGCATAACGCACAGTTTTTTCCCTCCCGAAAAAACGCAGAGGGCGGGCCGCCGTAACAGCGTGCCCGCCCTCTGCGTTTTGTTCAGTTTGAGAGAAAGTGAAATGAAAAGTTACTGTATATGGAAACTGCGTTGCGCAGGTTATTGGTTGTCTGGCCTGCCGTTTGCATTGGGGGCCTTCGCGCGGGCAGGCCAGTCAAAAATTTCGTTGCGCGAAGGTTTTTCATTTGGGGATAAAGAGGAGTTTTTTTGGTCGTTTCCCTGTCTGCATTTGTATCATACCCTTCGATTCTTAAACCAACCTTTAATTTCTGTAATTATTTTGTAACATTTTGTAAAATTTGTCCCACTCGGCGCCGCAAACACTCAGCGCACCGCGCGCCTGCGCCGGACGGCGCGGCGCAGCGCTTTGACAAGCTCCACAACGGGAATCACCGAGAAGGAGAGCGCCATCGCAACGGCATACTCCGCCAGCGAGATCGTCTCGAAACCGAACGCCGCCGCGAGGAACGGAACATAGATCACGACCGCCGTCAGCAGCAGCGAGACCAGCATCGCGCCGTAGAGCCACGGATTGTGATAGCGCAGCGCGAACACGCTCTTTTTCTGCGAGCGCATATTGAAGGCGTGGAAGATCTCCGCCATCGACATGGTCAGGAACGCCATCGTCATGCCGTCGGGGCTGTTGGTGATCTCCCAGACGCCGGACTCCATAAAGTGGCCGATGAAATACGCCGCGAGGGTCACCAGCGTGACGAGCGCTCCCTGCCAGACCACGTCTACGCCGAGGCCGCCCGAGAAGATCCCCTCCCTGGCGTCGCGCGGCTTGCGGCTCATGAGGTCGGGCTCGCCCCGCTCCATGCCGAGCGCGAGCGCGGGGAAGGTATCGGTGATGAGGTTGATCCACAGGATATGCACGGGGTTGAGCACCGTGAAGCCGAGCACGGTCGCGATAAAGATCGACAGCACCTCGGAGAGGTTGGAGGCGAGCAGGAACTGAATCGCCTTGCGGATATTGTCATAGATGCGGCGCCCTTCCCCAACCGCCGAGACGATGGTCGCGAAATTGTCGTCCGCTAGCACCATATCCGCGACGTTTTTTGTCACGTCGGTGCCGGTGATGCCCATGCCGACGCCGATGTCGGCGCTCTTGGTCGAGGGCGCGTC
>CAZKRQ010000230.1:0-3755 GCA_964555125.1 uncultured Oscillospiraceae bacterium | reverse complement strand
GACCAAACGGCGCAGGAAAGACAACATTTTTTAATATTCTAACTGGTCTCTATAAGCCGACAAGCGGCGCGGTTCTTTATAACGGCAAAGACATCAGCGGGAGAAAACCATGGGATATCGCAAAGCTTGGTATTTGCCGTACATTTCAGAATTTACAGCTTTTTTCCGATATGCCGGTTTGCGACAACCTTGTTGCTGCACAAAATCTTCGTCACAGAATCAGTGTGTTTGATAGTTTGCTGCGCACACCATATTATCACAAAACGGAAAAGACAATGTATGATAAGGCAGATGAAATTCTCGCTTTTATCGGATTATCTGACCAACGTGATAAGCTCCCGAAGAACTTGAGCTATGGGCATCAGCGCCTGCTGGAGATTGGACGCGCAATGGCAACGGATCCATCCATAATTTTGCTGGATGAACCCGCTGCCGGTATGAACTCCAAAGAGATTGATGATCTGATGGGGATCATTCTCAAAGTACGCGATACGGGCATCACCATTGTTTTGATTGAGCACAACATGAAATGTGCCATGACGGTCTGCGACCTGATTACGGTTCTGGACAGCGGCGTCAAAATCGCAGAAGGCGTGCCCGCCGAGATTCAGAATAACAGGGCTGTTATTGAAGCGTATCTGGGAAAGAGGGCTGCAAATGCTTAAAATAACCGATCTCACAACGCATTATGATAAAATCCGTATTCTTGATAAAGTCTCTCTGGAAGTTGCGGACGGGGAAATTGTAACGCTTGTTGGGCCGAACGGGGCGGGAAAGACGACAATGCTCAAGACGATTTCGGGCCTTGTTCCCGCAACATCGGGAAGTATTACCTATAACGGAAAAGAGCTGACTGGCATGACTGCGGAGAGCATTGCTGCACTCGGCATTGCGCATGTTCCAGAAGGCCGTCATGTTTTTCCGGGGCTGAAAATTGAAGAAAATCTATTGATGGGAGCATTTCTGGTCAAAGATAAGAAAAAAATTGCAGAGACGATGGAAATCGTTTACGAGATGCTTCCCAAGTTGTATGAGCGTCGAACCCAGTTGGCCGGATCACTCAGCGGCGGTGAGCAGCAGATGCTTGCACTGGGCCGGGCGATGATGGCGCGACCGACAGTGATGCTGCTTGACGAGCCGTCTATGGGTCTGGCCCCTGTTATTGTAGATCAGGTGTTTAAGATCATTGAGATGATCAACAAACAGGGAACATCAATTCTTTTAATCGAACAGAATGCGAACATCGCATTTGAGTATGCAACCCATGCGTATGTGATTGAAACGGGTAGCATCAAGCTATCTGGTTTGGCCAAGGAACTCGCAAAAGACGATAATGTCCGAAAAGTGTATCTTGCTATGGATATTTGATGGTGATGAAAATGATGCATAATTTTGATGAGATCGTAAACAGAAGAGGGACGGACTGCAAAAAATATGCAAAGGCATTCTTTGACCAGAGTGTATTGCCGATGTGGATTGCAGACACGGATTTCCGCTGCCCGCAGCCAATAGTGGACGCTGTTCGTGAAAGGGCGGAACACGGGATATTTGGATATCCGTATGATCAGGAGAGTTTTTCCGATGCGGTCTGCTACTGGATGAAAACCCGATTTCAATATGAGATAGAGCCGGATGCGGTCGAATATTGTCCTGGTGTAATACCGGGTGTGATTTGTGCTGTGCGCGCATTTTCCAATCCAGGCGACAAAGTTGTGGTGCAAACGCCTTGTTATTCACCGTTCCGTGCACTTGTGAACAATAACGGCAGAATCATGCTTGAAAATCGGCTCGTTTTAAATAACGGGCGCTACGAAATAGATTTTAGGTTGCTGGAAAAACAGCTCTCGGATCCCAGAACCAGAATTCTGCTTCTTTGTAACCCGCACAATCCAACGGGACGCGTTTTTACAAAAGATGAATTGGAGAAAATGGTTGCGCTTTGCGACGCGAATGATGTCGTTATTGTGTGCGATGAGATCCACAGCGATTTGGTCTATGCCGGGCATAAGCATTTGCCTATTGGCTCGGTGTCGCAGATTGCGCGGAACGGTTCAGTTTCATTTGTGAACCCGAGCAAAACCTTTAATACGGCGGGATTTCGAACCGGCGCGATGATTTCACCTAATCCTGATCTGAAGAACCGGGTTCATCAAGAATTGGTGAACGGAAAAATTTTTGGACGCACTATTTTTGGGCCGCTCGCGCTTGTTAAGGCTTATACAGAATGTGCATACTATGCCGATGAGCTCTTAGTTTATCTACAGGATAATATTGCGCTGCTCAAAAAACGTTTAAACCCGCTCAAGGGGATTTCGCTGGTCGACCCCGAGGCAACTTATCTGATGTGGTTGGATTGTCGAGGGCTGAACATGACTCACGGACAGGTCAAGGATTTCTTTGAGAAAGAGGCGAAGGTCGGCCTAAATGATGGGGTATCTTTTGGCTGTGAGGGAGAGCACTTTATGAGGTTGAATATCGCCTGCCCGAGAAGCGTGTTGGAACAGGGACTTGATCGGATCGAGGAGGCGTACCGCAGAAGATTTGGTTGATTTCAAAAAAGGATGTGTATCTGAATATGTATGGTTACCGAGAAAGAATCGGATTAATTCTCCCGTCGACCAATACAGTGGCGGAGCAGGAGTTTTTTCGAATGGCTCCCGAGGGCATTTCCACTCATGTGACACGTGTAAAGCTGACGGCGACTAACCCAGAGGGTTTGAAAGCGATGGCCGGAAACGCCCGTCGTGCCGTGGACGAGATGACAAATTGTTTGAGCGATGTGATTGTTTATGGATGCACTTCCGGAAGTTTTTTACAGGGTGTGGAGTGGGAGAAGCAGTTCCGTAAAGAACTGAGCGAGCTTGCGCAGCGGCCGGTTCTGACAACAGCTTATAACTGCGGGATGGCCTTGAAAGCGTTCGGAAAGAAAAAGATAGCAATTGCAACACCGTATATTGATTCGCTGAATAAGGCGGCAGCTACTTATTTTACACAGTTGGGATATGAGATTGTTAGTCTGAAAGGCCTTGGGATCGAGGTTGCAACGGATATTGGGAAGAACCCTCCACATGCGATCTACAGACTGGGGAAATCGGCGGTCACTGCGGATACAGAATTGCTATTCTTGAGCTGCACTGGTATTCGCTCCGTGGAAATAGTGTCGATGCTGGAAAAAGATTTGGGCATCCCTGTTTTCTCCAGCAATATTGCGAATATATGGGCGGCGATGCGGATACACGGTCTCCACGATAAACTGGACGGTTACGGCAGCTTACTGCAAATGCCATGACAGAACGTGTTTACTCAGACGTGCTGGTCATCGGCGCGGGCGGCGCGGGGATGACCGCCGCAGTCACAGCGGCGCAGATGGGAGCAAGTGTCTGTATCGTGAGTAAATCCCGCCTGCTGCGTGGAGGAGCCACCGTTATGGCCCCGGGCGCTGTTGCTGCTATAGATGATAGCTGGAAAGCAGAGGGCGACAGTGTGAAGGCCCATATAGAGGATACGCTGTGCTGCGGCGAAAATATGGCGGACCCCTTTTTCGTGCAACAGACTTTGACTGAAGCAGGACGAATGATCCGATGGCTAGAAGGGCTGGGAGCGATGTTTCAGCGCGAAGCGGATGGGAAAAAACTTGCCCTGCGAATCACAGGAGGACATCGATTCCCGCGCGCGTTGTATATTGAAAACCGCGTCGGGCGGGAGATTTGGCGGACGCGTTGGGGTGAATTGCAGCGGTTAGAAGTTCGCATTGT
>CAZKRQ010000229.1:0-3807 GCA_964555125.1 uncultured Oscillospiraceae bacterium | reverse complement strand
AGACCGCCGGGAACGGGTTCTGCTTTTTGATGAGCGCGAGCGCCTCGGTGTATTTTCCCTGCGACGCTTTCTTCAGATAGCCCTGCACGGCGATGTGCGCGGGACAGGCCGTTTTGCAGGGGGAGGTGCCCGACTTATGGCTGTTGATGCGGTTGTTGTCGCGATAGTCCGGGTCCCACTTATCCTCGCCCCACTTGACCGCGTCGGGCAGCTCCTGCTTGGGATACTGAACCTCGCCGCCGTCTTTGGTGCACAGCTTCTGCCCCAACCTGACCGCGCCCGCCGGGCAATATTCGACGCACCGGCCGCACGCCACACAGTTCTCCTTGTTCACATGCGCCACATAGGCGGAGCGGGACATGTTCGGCGTGTTGAACAGCTGTGAGGTGCGCAGCGCGTTGCAGATATTCACATTGCAGTTGCAGATGCCGAATATCTTATTTTCGCCGTCGATATTGGTGATCTGGTGGACGAAGCCGTTGTCCTCCGCCCTTTGCAGGATGGCCATCGCCTCGTCGTAGGTGATGTCGTGGCCCTTGCCCGTCTCGCGGCAGTAATCGGCGAAATCGCCGACACCGATGCACCAGCCGTAATCGTCGTCCGCGACGCCTTCGCCCAACACCTTGCGGGACGCGCGGCAGGAGCACCGGCCGGCGCCGATATGCCCCTCGTATTTCTTCAGCCAATAGGAAAGGTGCTCGAGATCGACCGACTGGTTCTCCATCGAGATGGCCTTCTCAACCGGGATGACATGCATCCCGATACCCGCGCCGCCGGGAGGCACCATCTGGGTGATGCCTGCCAGCGGGACATAGGTCATGCGCTCAAAGAACGACGCCACATCCGGGTGCTCTTTGAGGCGGGGATTGCTCCCGTCGGGCAGCTCCTCCATATTGAACAGCTCCGCCGCGCCGGGCACGAACATGGGCAGAATGTAACGGCGCTCGCCTTGCGGCGCGGTCCGGCCATTGTGGTCGTAATGATAGCCGTAGTCGTATTCCAACAAGCCGATATAGCTCATCTCGTCGAGCAGTTTCTGGAACTTTTCCTCGCCCGCCTTGTCGATCTTGTTCATCTGGCACATTTCGGCGAAGGTATAGGGCGTCCGCAGCTTCATCGTGAGGCCGACCTCGGCCATCTCCTCGGTAATGATCTCCGCGAGACCCCAGTATTCCGGGTCCTCCACCTTCACCCCGCCGATTTTGTGCGCGACGACGTCGGTGATCTTTTTGCCCAGCGCAATGATCTTTTTGCTCGGCTCCTTGTCGTGCTTGTGGTTCGCGGGCCACCTGTTGTATTGCTCCATATCAAACATCCTGTTTACCTCTCCTTTCGCTTTCCGTCGTTTGGTTTTATTTTTACTGTCAGAGGCATTGGTCCCCCTTTTGTCCGATTCTTTTCGGCCGCCGCGCATTCACGCCCGCCATGCCTGCACCTGCGCCACGATCCAATCCGCCAGCGCCTCGACGCCCTCCCCCGTTTTCGCGGAAATATAGAGGATGTCGATCTTCGGGTTGCGGCGCTTCGCGTTCGCCTCCAGAGCCTGCCTGTCAAAATCGAAATAGGGCAAAACGTCCGTCTTATTGACGACGAGCAGGTCGCATTTCTCATACATCAGCGGGTATTTCAGCGGCTTGTCGTCCCCCTCCGGCACCGAGAGGATGGTCATGTTCTTCACCGCGCCGGTATCGAATTCAGCCGGGCAGACCAGATTGCCCACGTTCTCCAGCACGATCAGCTCCGCGCCCTCCAGCCCGAACTCATACAGCCCCTGTCTCGTCATATCCGCGTCGAGATGGCACATTCCGCCCGTGTGGATCTGAATCGACTTGACTCCCGCGGCCTGCATCTTTTCCGCATCCACTGCCGAGTCGATGTCTGCCTCCATCACGCCCATCCTGACCCGCCCCGCAAGCGCGCGGGCAAGCGCCAGCAGCGTGGTCGTTTTGCCCGACCCGGGCGAGGACATCAGATTGAGTAAAAACACCTTCTTTTCCTTTAACTCTGCTCGAAGCCGGTCCGCATCCCTGTCGTTGTTCTCAAAAATGCTTCTCTTAACCTCGATCACCCGCACATCTTCCGCCATAAACTCCTCCGCTCCTAAAACGGCATCCCATAAACCGGGCGCAAACCGCAGTATTTTATAATACTATATTTATATGTTCCGACAAATTTCGCCTTTTGTAAATTGGCAGAGTCGACAAAAAAAGACCGCCTTTTTATCTGGTCGTGGTCTGACCATATAAAACGCGTTGACATGAGTCTGCTAACCCTGCTATTATTTTTATAAATATATGCGGCAGCTTCTCAATGATAAAGAGGGGGATCTCATTGAATTTCAAACGAATCGACGCGCCGTCCATCAAGGAGCTGTTTCTGACCCAGATCGAAGAAATGGTCTTATCCGGCGAGCTGAAGCCGGACGACCAGCTGCCCACCGAGCGGGAGCTGGCGGACATAATGGGCATCAGCAAAACGATTGTGCACGAGGGCATCCGCGAGCTGGCCCGCATTGGCTTTCTGAAGGTGACCGCGCGAAAGGGCGTCTATGTCGCCGATTATGCCAGCACAGGCAATCTGGACACCCTGTTCGCCATCATCCGATACCGCGGCGGGATGCCCGACAAAAAGATGCTTATCGATCTGCTGAATGTCCGCCTTTACCTCGAGTGCCCCGCTATTGAAGACCTGGCGCGGCGTCATGACGCCGGCGACCTGCAAAAGCTGGATGACCTGCTGGAAGAGGTTCGCGGCGCGCTCTCGTCAAATGCGGAGACATTCGCTTCCGCCCTGTTTCGCTACCGCAAAACCATCACAGCCCTGAGTGGCAACTGCATTTCTCCCCTCATCATGAACGCTTTTTTCACCGCCTCGATCGACGCCTGGATTGATTACTGCGAATTTATTGGGCGGCAAAACACCTATGCGGCGCTGGCTCAAACGACTGAGCGTATCCGAAACGGCGACGCAGAAGGCGCAATCCGCGTTTTTACCGACAGCATCGAGCGGTATAAATCCCACCTGCTCAACCAACCGTAACCCCGGCGCCCCGCTCACTGGGATTTTGATCGCGCCCCGAGCGGCCGACAAGCAAAAGGGCTTTCTCTGCGGAACAGACAGGCCTCACCGCCTCATGATTATAGGCCGCCACTTTAAAGCAGCAGTGAAACAAAAAACAGAACGCCTACCGTGCCCGCGAAGCAGGGCCACATCAAACGAAAACCCAGATATAAGCGCGACTTGGGAACGCAGGGGTTTGAGAGCGGCTGTGGCTGCGCTTTTTTCGTCAATACAGCCTGCTTTTTTTATGGAACCGCTGCCTAAAACAGCGGCCGGTTTTAGTGTTCGCCTAAGTATAAAAACCAATTCTTTCAGGGGACAAAAATGTCCCCGCAAAGCAGCGCCTTCGCGCCAAAATAACGCCGGCGCGCCGAGCACATTGCAAGGATTGCAGAAAATTATATAAGAAATTTTACAAACCGCAAACCGCCTTCTCCCGCAAAGTTGGTAGGTCCTGGCTCTGGGGATTTTCACTTTTTTGAGAAAAGTGAAAATTCCCGGAATAAGCTGTTTACGGTAAAATAGAACTTGTTCAAAAGGGAAGGAAAAGAAGAACAGTGGGCTTCGCCTACATCTGAAATACCACGCGTTTTGCGTCTAGATGTTTATTCCCGTATCTCTTGAGAAAAGCGCAGGCGCCCGGTTATATCCCGGCGCGCACGCGGCGCACGGGGACCCCGTTTTGCGCGAGGTAATCCTTTAGCTCGCCGATTTTCACCGTGCCGAAGTGAAAGATACTCGCGGCGA
>CAZKRQ010000228.1:0-3814 GCA_964555125.1 uncultured Oscillospiraceae bacterium | reverse complement strand
GTGCCCCCCTCTCGAAACAGGCGTTTGATCTCGCCGAGGATCACCGGCACCGCATAGGTGGAGAATTGAAGCCCGCGCTCCGGCTCGAAATTGTCATAGGCCTTGATCAGGCCGACGCAGCCCGCCTGAAACAGATCGTCATACTCGATCCCCTTGCCGTGAAATCGATGCGCGCAGGCGTGCACCAGGCCCATATTGTTTTGAATGAAAGCGTCGCGGTCCGCGCCCAGGGCAACTGCCATTCATCCGCGCTCCTTTTCCCTGCCTGACAGCGTTTTGGCGAGATAGACCGTGGTTCCGCTGCCAAGCCGGGACCGAACCCGCACGGTATCCATAAAAGCCGCCATGACGGAGAAACCGAGTCCCGCGCGGTCGCTCTCAGGCGAGGTGGTGTAGGCCGGCAGCATCGCCTGCTTGACGTCGGCAATGCCGCAGCCCTTGTCCTTGATCCAGATCTCAACCGTGCGGTCGTCGCTGATTTCCGCTTTCATGGTCACAACGCCGATGCAGTCGCGATAGGCGTGGACGATGCAGTTGGTCACCGCCTCGCTGACGGCGGTGCGGATGTCTCCGAGCTCGTCCATCGTCGGGTCAAGATATGTAATGAAGGACGCGACGGCGGTGCGGGCGAACGCCTCGTTGCACGAGCGGCTCAAAAATGCAAGCTTAAAGCTGTTCACAATATTTTTCATGGTTTGGTTTCCCCCTCCAGCAATGTGACGATCTCCAAAACCCCCGACAGCTCAACCAGCCGCCGGCAACGCGCATTGAGCGACTGCACGCAGACGGAGCGGCCGAGCGCCTTCATTTTCTTATACCGGCCCAATATCAGGCCGATCCCTGAGCTGTCCATAAAGGCGACCGCATCAAAATCGAGAACAAGGCGCGCGGGATTATTCTCGTCAATCAGCCGGTCGATCTCTGCGCGCAGGGCCTGCGCGCCGTGGTGGTCAATATCGCGCTCAATATAAACGATCAGCCAGTCATTTTTCATCTCATAGGTGAGCGTGCGCATGGTCGATGCCTCCTTATCACAAGAGTGAATATAGCGCACCTTCCGCGTAAATCGTGTCGAAACGGCGACAGCCCGCCGCCGTTGCCGAAGCCCATAAAGCCAAAAAAGCCAAGGACAGCCGCTTCGGGGGAATCCTTCCCGTGAAAGCTTCATAAAATCGAGCAAAGGCGCGCAGTTTTCCTCCGCCGCAAAAATGAGAATTGAAAAATCAGTGGAATATGGTGTAGAATATTTGTGTTTTAAAGCTCATCTGTAGAGAACAATCGCGGAGAGGTCACACTGTGAAGAAAAAAAAGAATTGGCTTCGCGCGGCCGTCATGGTTGCGCTTGTCTCTTTGATTTTATGGATCTGTTATCTGGTTCTCCGTCGCTTTATGCCCGACCTGATCCCCCTGCTGCGGCGCGGCGACGCGGACGAAATCGAAGCGTATATCCGCTCCTTCGGCTCCTTTAAGGGCGCCGCCGTCACCTTTATTCTGCAATGGATTCAGGTCGTCTCGGTTGTGTTTCCGGCGATGGCGATTCTGGTCTCCTCCGGCATCATTTTCGGCTGGTTTCGCGCGTTTCTCCTCTGCTACGCGTCGTTTTGCTCGGCCAACATCGCCGTCTTTCTGTTTGCCCGCCGGTTTTCGGGGCGCGACGGGCTGATGCCCGGCGAGAACGACGAGCGCACCCAAAAGAAATTTCGGTTTATAACCGAGTCCGAATATCCCGAATACACGGTCATGCTCGCCTATATGATGCCTTTCCTGCCCAACGGCATCGTGCCCTATGTCGCGGCGCGCACGCATGTCAGCCTCAAGCGGTTCTCCGCCGCAATGGCTGTGGGCAGTATGCCGACCATCGTCGTGTTCTGCGCGATCGGCGGACGAATCCTGCACGGCGACTTTGTCTTCGCCGCCGCGCTGTTTGCCGTCGCGCTTGTCTGTATCCTCATCATGTACTTTTTGCGCGACAAGGTGATGCTCGCCGCGCGCCGCGCCGTGCAGGCGTTGCGCGGTCTGGCCAACAAGCTCGCCAGCGCCCGCAAAGCGGCGCCGCGCGATTGAAAACCCGAGCCGGAGCAATCCGGCTTTTATTTTTTGTTTTTTTACGCCCCGCTGCACTTTCACTTTCGATGCGGCCGATTTGTTTTCTGATGAATCCGCACCGGGCGGCGGCGCTTTATCTATGCGCAAAGAGCAGCGCAGATAAAACGGATTTGTCAAGCCCTCAAAATTTACCAGAAAAAAGCGGAGGGTATACTGCGCGTAAATCGCGTTTATGCAGACCCTTCGTTGAAAAGTCGGTTGAAAATGTTAAAAGGTTGGGAAAATCGGGCTGTTTTTCCCAACCACGAGGGTCAAAAACCCCTGTTTTCAACTGCATGTTCAAGGTTTTTAACAAAACAAAGAGTTTTAATGGCCTCGCAAAGTTTCCCGAATTCATGCAATGCCACCATATTTTCGCAAATAAATCCGTCAATTTCTCTTCTTTTTTCCTTCGACCTACGGTGAATTCAGCCGTATTCTCTCTTTCGTCACAAACTTATATCCTTTTTTGCACAATATGCATTTTCAATGCACCCGCTATCGTTGCCCCGGGCGCGCAAATATGCTACAATGCGCGCGGGGGTGGTTTTTTGCAGGGCAACAGCATCCAATTGGATGTCGGCGATTTTTCTCTTTCGGACACGCTCGAATGCGGCCAGTGCTTCACCTGGCGGCGCGGGGAGGACGGCGCGTTTTACGGCCTGCTCTGCGGGCAGCCCGCGGCGCTGCGCCAATGCGGCGCCGCCCTGTTCGCCGAGCTCCCCTCCTCCGCCGGTGCCGGCGCGCTGCGGCATTATCTCGGCCTTGACGAAAACTACGCGTCTATCCACGCGTTGTTTTCGCAGATCCCCGTGTTGCGTGACGCCGTTTCCTTCGCGCCGGGTTTGCGCGTCATGAAGCAGCCGCTGTGGGACACCCTTCTCTGCTTCATTCTCTCTCAAAACAACAACATTCCGCGCATTCAGGGCATCGTGCAGCGCCTGCGCGACTGCCTTGGCGACGCCGGCGGCTTCCCCTCTCCCGCGCGTCTCGCCGCCTGCACCCTCGAGGAGCTCGCGCCGCTGCGATGCGGCTTTCGCGCCCGGTACCTGCTCGACGCGGCGCAGAAATGGTCCTGCGGCGCGTTGAACGAGGCGCTGTTGCGCACCGCGCCGCTTGAAGACGCGCGCGCACATCTGATGCAGGTGCGCGGCGTCGGCCCCAAGGTCGCCGACTGCGTGCTGCTGTTCGGCGCGCAGCGCTATGAGGCTTTTCCGCAGGACGTCTGGATCAAACGGATAATGGACGCGTTTTTCCCAGACGGCCTCCCGGACTGCGCGCAGCCCTACGCCGGCATTGCGCAGCAATATCTCTTTCACTACGCCCGCACAAGCGGGCTCTTCGACCCTCCGCGCGCGGGCCGTCAGGAGGCCTCTCTCGCCGCCGCGCGCTGAACGATTCCCCCGGCGATAACGAGGTGCGGCTTTTCTAGGCGTTTTCCCCTTTACCGCCCCCGCATGGCGCACGGGGCAGGCCCGTATTGCGCGCGGATAGGAAAACCCCGGCGCAAAACCCTGCCTGACATCATGCGGAGCTTGAGACTTTTCGCCGTTCAGGGCCGCTCCACGCTCCCTTCTCCCGCGGGGATGTTCGCGCCGCCTTTATAATGTATAGCAAAATCCGCGCCGGGCCCTCCCCGGCAGGAGCGGGCGGGCCGATACGCGGCAGCGTGCATAGGCGGCGGTTCCATAAGAAAACAAAGCGGCCGCATCCAACGCAAAAAGCACAG
>CAZKRQ010000227.1:0-3817 GCA_964555125.1 uncultured Oscillospiraceae bacterium | reverse complement strand
ATCACTGTGCACAGCTTATAGACACGGATCACCCGCCGCGGCCTGCGCGCGCCGTAGTTATAGCCGACGATCGGGATCAGGCCCTGCGTCAGGCCGAACACCGGCATAAACACAAAGCTCTGCAGCTTATAATAAACGCCGAACACCGCGACCGCCGTTGTTGAAAAGCCGATCAAGATGCGGTTCATGCCGACATTCATCACCGAGCCGATCGATTGCATGACAATCGACGGCACGCCGACCTGATAGATCAGGCCGATGATCTGGCCGTTTGGGCGAAAGCCCTTGAACGTGATGTGAATCTCCTTATTTCTGGTGAGATTAAATGCCAGCGCGACAATGCCGCCCAGAATCTGTCCGATCACCGTCGCGACCGCCGCGCCGGTGATGCCCATCTCCGGGAAGCCGTACCGGCCGAAAATCAAAATCGGGTCGAGGATGATATTTGTCACCGCCCCGACGAGCTGCGCAATCATGCTCAGCGCGGACTTGCCCGTCGCCTGCAACAGGCGCTCGCCCATGATGCCGAAAAACACCCCCACATCGACCATCATGCAGACCGACAGATATTGCGCGCCCATTTCAATGATCTCGGGCACATCGGTGAAAGCGGCGATAAAGGGGCGGGCGAAGAAAAAGCCCAGCATCATGAACACAACCGCGGACACCAGCGCGAGGAACAGCCCGTTGCGCGCGGTGTCGTTGGCCTCGTCGAACCGCTTCTCTCCGAGGCGGCGCGCCAGCAGAGAGTTGACGCCGACGCCGGTGCCGACCGATACGGCAATCATCAGCATCTGCGCCGGGAACGCGAGCGACGTCGCGGTCAGCGCATTCTCGCTGATCTGCGCGACATAGATGCCGTCCACGATATTATACAGCGCCTGCACAAACATCGAAATCATCAAGGGCAGCGACACATTCATCAGCAGCCTGCCCACGGGCATGACGCCCAATTTATTCTCTTTTTGAGCTTCCATACAACATTCCTTCTATTTCTTCTTTATATTCGCCCTGCTATTGTAACACACCGAAGACACATTGTAAAATTTTTGTCAGACTTTTGCACAAGCCGCGCCACCGCGCCATTTGATTTTTGGGCTCAGGTATGGTAAACTATTCGCTATTATTACAAATAAAGCGCTAAAAGGGCGGCGGGATCGGAAAACCGCCGTGCAACGCCGGCCGGCGTTCCGGGCGCAAAAACAGGATAGGAGAAATGGAAAAATGCCGGAAGGCAACCCGCTGTATTATCTGCTGCTGCTCGTCTTATTGATTGGGTGCAACGCGTTTTTCGCTATGAGCGAGATCGCCGTCATCTCCTTCAACGACGCCAAACTCAGAATGCTTGCCGAAGAGGGCAACAAAAAAGCCCTCCTGCTTCGCAGGCTCACCGCCGAGCCCTCCAAATTTCTCGCCACGATTCAGGTCGGCGTTACCCTGTCCGGCTTTCTGGCCTCGGCCGTCGCCGCCGACACCTTTGCCGAATACATTGTCTTCTGGCTGCGCGATACGGCGCTGCCCGCCGGCGTTGTGCGCGCCGCCGCCACCATCGTCATCACGCTGCTTCTCTCGTTTATCACCCTCGTGTTCGGCGAGCTGGTTCCCAAGCGCGTCGCCACCACCAACCCCGAAAAGATTTCCTTTGCCGTCGCCGGCGTTCTTCGCGTGGTCTACGGCTGCACCAGGCCTCTGGTCGCGCTGCTCTCGGCCACCACAAACGGCGTGCTGCGTCTGATCGGTATTGATCCGCATCAAAACGACCCCGAGGTCACCGAGGAAGAAATCCGCATGATGATCGACGCCGGCGAAGAGGACGGCACCATCGAGCAGAGCGAGAAGCAGATGCTGCACAACGTCTTTGAATTCGACGAGCGGACCGCCGACGATGTCATGACCCACCGCACCGAGGTCGTGGCGCTTGACGTCGACGCGCCGCTGGAGGAGGCCGTCGCCACCCTGCTTGAAACGGGGCATTCCCGCATCCCGGTCTATGAAAACAGCATCGACAACATTGTCGGCGCCCTTTACAGCAAGGATCTTCTCAGCCTCATTACCGCAGACGCGGGCTGCTTTGACATCAAAAAAACCATGCGCGAGGTCATGTATGTGCCGGAGACCGCCCGCTGCAAGGATATTTTTGAGGAGTTTCGCCGCCGCAAGGTGCAGCTCGCGGTCGTTGTCGACGAGTATGGCGGCACGGCGGGGCTGGTCACAATGGAGGATATTCTCGAAAGCATCGTGGGCAGCATCCAGGACGAATATGACCATGAAATGGAGGAAATCTCGTTTCTCTCGGAATCGGAATGCCTGCTGGCCGGCTGGGCGCAGCTCGACGAGATCGCGGCGGCGCTCGGCGTCCGCTTCCCCGACGCGGGCGATTATGAGACCATCGCCGGTTATATCATTGATAAAATCGGGCATTTGCCCAGAGAGACCGAGCCCGTTTCGATCTGCATTGACAACTGGCGCTTTTCCGTGCAGCGAACCGCCGAGCACCGCATCACCGAGGTGCTGGCGCGGCGCGAGGCGCAGGCGCCCCCGGAACCTCAGGAGGAGACATGACCGTGAAACAAGAGCATTCCCCACGCAAAAAGCGCGACTGGCGCAGGATCGTCGGCATCCTTCTGTTCGTCGTGCTGCTGTTTTCGATCTTTTACTCGGTCTATCATATCATCGTCTCGCCCCCCGATGACCAAACCCAGGCCGGCGAGACCACGCGCAGCGATTATGTGCTCATGCTGCTGCAATGCGTGCTCGGCCTGATCGTGATGTTTTTGCCGAGCTTTATCAACCGCAAATGGTCCATCGACATCCCGAACTACATGTATATCATGTATTTCTTCTTTCTGTACTGTGCGATCTATCTGGGCGAGGTGCGCAGCTTTTTCTACGTCATCCCGCATTGGGATACCTATCTGCACGCGTTCAGCGGCGCGATGCTCGGCGCGCTCGGCTTCTCGCTCGTGAGCATCCTCAACGACAACAAATATGTCGCCGTGCATTTAAGCCCGAAATTTGTCGCGTTTTTCGCGTTTTGCTTCGCGCTGGCCGCGGGCGCGGTCTGGGAGATTTATGAGTTTGCGGGCGACGGGCTGCTCGGCCTGAACATGCAGAAATTCCGTCTTGCCGACGGCACGCTTCTCGTGGGCCATGCGGCCCTGAGCGACACGATGAAGGACATCATCATCGACGCGCTCAGCGCATTGACCGTCAGCATCATCGGCTATGTCGGGCTCAAGGTGCGCCTTAACCGCGCGGCGGCCTCCGACACGGACAGCGCCGAAAGCGTCGCGGAGCTCGCCGCCGAGGGAGTCGGGGAGCGCGTGCGCGAAGCCAAGGAACGGCGGCGCGCCAGGCACGACAAATCGCGCGCCGAAAAGGACGGCGCGCCGAGATCGGAATAGCGCGCACAAGGGGACGCTCGTCGTCGCAAAGGTCGTGAGGGCTGCGCGCCCTCACACTCCCCGCCAAAGGGGCGTGCCCCTTTGGAAACCCGTAATCGGGTTGACATAGAGTGATCCGTTCATCGGGCCGCCTTGAAGCGTTTTTTCTCGGGTGTGCCGGGCCTCGCCAAAGCGGGAAAAATTTTAGTGAGAAGAGATGCTGTCATCAGCATCTCTTTTTCTCATATCTCCGCCAAACAAATGGATCGGGATCATTTTTCTCGACACCAAACACGCCGTCTGCCGCGATATATTCCAACCCGTTATTTGTTTCACGTCGTCTCGCCCCGGGTTTCCAAAGACTCTATGCCCTTGACCTTTTATCCCGAAAAGTCCGCCCTTGACTTTTCGGGAAGAGGAGGAGCAAGGGAGCG
>CAZKRQ010000226.1:1719-3832 GCA_964555125.1 uncultured Oscillospiraceae bacterium | reverse complement strand
AGAATTTCCGCTAACCAATTCGTCTGAGCTCCCCCCCACCCAGATCGCGGAATTCTCTTTCAATATTTAAGAAATGTATGCTCAATAGTCAATATCAGAGTCGTAAATACGCAGGGCGCACGGCTTAAGAAAAGCCGTTAAAGACGGCCTCTTCGATCTCCCAGATGCCCTAATAAGGCTGTTCCGCGTAAAAGCGGCCGTCTTCCTGATAGAGAAAAAGGGTGCTCTTTCCCTCGTCGAACACAAAATCAACCCGCAGCCAGATCCCGGCGGAGGGCGCATCCTGCACGCTCTGCCTGGCGGTGGGCTTTGCGCCGCCGAGCGCCTCCAGCATCCGCGCAATCCACGACGCGTCGCTGTGCGCCGCGATCTCTCCATCCGCCGCGCTCACCTCGATCGATCGAATGTCGCCGCTATCCGGCAAAACCAGCGCCTTCCGCCCACAGGCGGACAGCGCCAAAACAACCAATAAGCACAGAAAAAGCTTTCCAGCTCTCATGATCCGTTCTCCTTTTCTCTCCCGTCAGCTCTCGGGCCGCCGCACCCTTGCCTCGGCGACGACGCGCCAGGTCGAGAGATTGCGGCAATCCTCGGGATGCCATTTACAGATGCTGATCTTGCTGTCCAGATACGCGTCGAGGTCGACGTTGAGGATCAGGCCGTCGGTGCGGTGCCGCCCGTCGAGATAGCGCAGGGTATAGAGCGCCGCGTCGTCGGACAGGTCCCGCAGCAGATAATCGACGTCCAGCTCGGCGTGGCGGCCCCTTTCAAACATCGCGATATTATAGCGCGCGATCAGGTTGTCGCTCATCGAGAAGCAGAGCACCGCAAACAGCGCGACGAACGCCGCCGTCGCGGCGCGGAAGAAGCAGACGCCGCGCGCGAACTGTTTGACGAGGATCAGCAGGAACACCACCGCCAGCAGCACCATGAACCAAGAGGTATACAGCCGCAGGCGGGTCAAGCCGAAGCTGCCGATATACAGCACCATCTTGCTGAGCGCGACCGCGATCATCAGCAGAGTCGACGCGCTGAGCAGGCCGACAAACAGCCGCAGCGGCCTTGTCGCCTCGTCGCCGCTGCGCAGCGAGAACCTGCTCGCGCCCCAGATCAGCAAAAGGTCGATCACGCTCAGCCCGCACAGCTCGAAGAAGCCGCGGCGGGCATAGTCCGCGTAGCCCCACCCCTCGGGCAGAACGCCGCGAAACGCCGAGAGAAAATAATCCGCCTGCAAGACGAAAAACACCGCGTAGAGCAGAAGAACCGGCACAAGCGCCGTGTAAATCACGAGATTCGGGCATATGCGCATCGACGACAGATTGGACGCATACTGCGCGCCGGTGCACTTTTCCTCATAAAAATGGTGCGCGTTGGCGCACAGCGCCCCAAACGAATAGCACGCAAACAGCAGGCCGATCAAAATCTGCGGGATGAGCGCAAAATCCCATCGCGGGATCAGGCTGTCCAGCAGCTCCTGCATTCTGAGATCGGCCTGCGCGAGCAGAAACCCGACAAAGATGGTCAGCGGCACTGCCATCAAAATTCCGATCCCGATCTGGCGCGCCCACTTTCTGCCCATATTCTTATTGAGCGAGCCCGCGGCGCGAAAACAGAGTGGAAATCCCGAAAACGGCCGGATCAGCGCCGCGTCGAGCACGCCGAAGCCAAAATAATTGTCGATGCTCTCCCGCTCCTCGCAGACGGCGAAGACAAAGTACGTCCCGGCCAACAACTCAAACCAGATCACGAGCGTCTTTATCACGGCGTTGTCGGTCAGCACCGGGCAGAGCGCAAACACGGCGTATACCGCCGCGACCCACCGCGCGTGGGTGTGAACCGCATAGCCGCTCTTTCTGAGAAAGACCCATCCCAACGCGAGAAACGCGAGCAAAAGCAGTGTCGCCTCCAGCCCCCGCCCGGCGGGGTGCCACACGATCAAGCGCACCCACAGCACGCCGAGCACAAGACAACACAGAGCCGCGACGCTCTCATGCAGGCCGAAGTCGCGCAGCCGTGCGGCCGGGGACGCCGGCGCAACGGCATAAGCGCCGGGATAGCTCCCGATCGGCGGCAGGGGCGCCGGCGGCATCGCCGTCCCCGGCGGGACCGGTGC
>CAZKRQ010000226.1:0-1709 GCA_964555125.1 uncultured Oscillospiraceae bacterium | reverse complement strand
CGGCGTTTTCCGGCGAAACCGGCGTGGGCCGCGCCTGTGTTGCCGCCTCCTGTTTGGCGGCAACCGCATTCTGCTGCACAGCGTTTTTTTCCGTTTGATCCTGTTCAAGATTCAGATTTTCCGTCATATCCGTCATACTCCGATACCAAACCCTCGGGGATCTCGGTCACGCTCTGCTCTTTATACAGCATCGCGCCGCCGTCCCACCGAAACGCGTTGACGATCCATTCCTGTGTCGAAGCATCCGAAAAAGCATAGACGCGGTCGTCACTGTCCCCATCCACAATGCCAATCTGCGCGCCGTAGTCGCTTTTTGACACGACGCAGAACGGGAGATAGACCCGTTCCTCCCAGATTATCGCGCCGTAACCGTCGACCTCCGCCGATGACATGTCGGCCGGCTCCCGGCCGCAGCCGCACAGCAGCGCAACCAACAAAAACAGCGCCAAAACCCGGATTTTCTTTTTCATTTTCAAAAATACCTCGCGGCCGAACGGCCTTCAGCGCTCCTCCTCGCGATACTCGATCAGGTCGCTGGGCTGGCATTGCAGCACCCGGCAGAGGCTTTCGAGGGTCGAGAAGCGGATCGCTTTCGCCTTATTCGTCTTGAGAATCGAGAGATTTGCGGGCGTGATCCCAATCCTTTCGGCGAGCTCGTTGCTGGAGATCTTTCGTTTCGCCATCATGACATCCAGATTCACGATGATCGGCATAGGCTCAGACCTCCCCTCAAATCACCGCGTCGTTCTCTTCGCGCAGCGCAACGGCTTCTTCAAAAACATTTTTGAGCACGCGCAGAATCAGTCCCATAAACCCGGCGGCAAACGACACGATCAGGCCGCTCACCCGCCAAAACGAAAACACCGCGAAGATGGCGCAGACAGCGAAGCAGCAATAAGACAGCGCGCGCAGATTGTCGCAGTTGCCGCGCACAAACACGCGGCTGCTCTTGATATTGGTCAGCAGGCCCATCAGCCGGGAAAGGGCGATAAACGCGGGCGGCAGGCTGAGATACATCGCGACGACCAGCGGCAGATACAGCCTGTCGGCCAGCTGCCTCTCGCTGTAATCGAACCGCGCGCCGAGATACCATTGCGCAAGCGCGGGAATAAAAAACACCGCCGCGAACGCCGCGATTGTGCAAATCCACACAAGCACGGTCGTGAGCCGAACCGATCTCGATCTCGTCCACATCATTTTGTGATTCCTCCAAAGGCCTTTGTAAAACGGCGCAGAACGCTTGTGCACAGCGTCGTCGCGTCTATAACAGCATCATAGCAGCGATATTATTCTTTGTCAATAGATTTTTATCGTTTTTCGATAATTGTTTTTCGATTTTCAAGAATTCACATCCCCCTCTCTTCTCCCCACGAACCGTCTTTTTTCCCATCCGTTTAATGTATAAAAATAAAAAAGCACACAAAAAGACGCATTTACAAAAAAGTGTACTTTTTTGTAAATCGATTTTGGCCCGAAAAGGGGGTGTGGCGAAAGGGCGGATTTTTCGCAAAAAATTTTTTGAAAAAGGCGCTTTCAAACGCCGGAAAGCGCGGTATAACTTAAGTGTACGGGCTGTGGCGCACAGGCGCCGCAAGGAAGAATTTCCCATTTGCCCGAAAACCGCAAAAACAGCAAGGACGCACTTACAAAAAACTACGCTTTTTTGTAAAACCGGGCCGCACAAGGGCGAAAGGAGTTGCAGCAATGCT
>CAZKRQ010000225.1:0-3863 GCA_964555125.1 uncultured Oscillospiraceae bacterium | reverse complement strand
TCGCCGAGAATCTCCTGATCTTCGCGGCATTTTTTGCCCTGAGCTACCTTTGCAGCTCCCACAGCCTGTTTTCCAGAATCAATTGGCTGATGATCTACGTCGTCCTGATCTCCATATCCTACAGTATCTATCAAAGTGTTCTGGCTGCGGCTCTGGCCAGCGCAGCCTATCTATATTTTCAGCGTCTGAACATTCTGGAGCTGAGCACATTCTACTCCTATGCGGCCGGTGTGTTGGCGGTCATGGAATTTGTATTTCTGGGCTTCATGGTCAGCTACACGGCCAATATGCTCAGGGAATCCGCCCGGAATACCCGTTTGGATTTGGAGCTGTTAAAAGATGATTATGAGGATTTGAAGGCTGTCAATGCGGAAAACGTGCTCATTAAAAATGAGTACGAGGAGCGTCTGCTGACCTCCAAGTCCGGCTTTCCAAAACTGTACGGCTTGGTCAGCCGCCTGATGGTTCAGGAGCCGGAGCGCATCCTCATGGAAACCATGCAGGTTATCTCCGAGCTGGTTCATACGGACACGGTGGCCGTCTATCAGGGGCAGGCGGGAAGCCCCTGGCTCCGTCTGGTAGGCGCGCTGAGCGACAGCTCCGCAATGGATGGTAAGACATGGAACATCTCCGGCTTTCCGCGCATTTACGACGCAGTGAAGCGTGGGGAATTCTATCAGGGCGAATTTGGAAGCGGAGAGCCCGCTGCGGTGCTGCCCATTGTTTGCCGGAATTTCCCCGAGGCGGTGGTTCTCATCAAGACGCTGCCTTATGAATGCGAAACGCTCTACCATGTCAATCTGCTGAAAACCATGTCCCTGCTGCTGCGGGACTCGATGGAAAAGGCGCTGCAATATGAGGAGCTCACCAGAGAGGAACGCTATGTGAAGGGAACCGACATCCTGAAGCCGGAGGCGTTTCGCAAACGGGTTCTTCTGGCGCGGGAAAAAGCGGAACAGTCCATGGCCGAATACTGCGTGACGGAGCTGGTATACTCCGGCTCGCTGGAAGATGCCGCCGGCGCAGTCGGCCAGACGCTCCGCGTGACCGACTGCCTTGGGACGGATGAAGAAGGGCGTCTCTTTGCCCTGCTGAACAATACCGGCCCGGGAAATCTGGAGCACCTGCAAAAACGTCTCTTAGCCTGCGGCGTGGAGGCTCGTCTGGCTTCGGATGAAACGGCGGAGACGCGGGGAGAACCGGTGACAGTCTGAGTTCTGTCGACAGAAAGCGGTGTTGTAAACATGCTGATCTTGTTATTCGTGTTGAATTTCGCTTTAACGGCGCTGTACGCCATCATAAACAGAAACCATCGGGAGCGCGCCGGGCTCGCTCTTCTTTTCATCTTCCTTCCGGGGCTTGGTTTTTTCATTTATTATTTGCCGGGGTTGCTTCAGTCGTTTTTAAAAAGGGTTGGGATAGACAGGGAAGCCGTCTTGACACATGCTTTTGAAATCGACCGGCAGCCTGAGCACCCCGATGTGCAGGAGGCGTTGAACGTCGTCCCGGTAGAGGACGCTATGGCTGTCAGCGGAAATGCGGAAAAGCGGGCGCTCCTGTTGAAGCAGCTGAAAAAGAGCCTGAAAGAGAATTATAAAGTGCTCCTGGCGGCAGAGCGGGATGAAGACTCAGAGTCTGCTCACTATGTCGCGGCCGCGAAGATGGAAATATACCGTCTGCATCAGACGCGGTGGCTGGAGTGCCGCAGGGATTATGAACGGGAACCCGACGACCCGGAAAAATACCATACGGCCTGTACCGCCCTGACAGAGATGCTGTCCGGCGGCGTTCTCTCCTCCAGAGAGCAGAGCGCCTATCGAAAGCGCTTATGCCGCCTGATTGAGGATCAGATCAACCTCGCAGAGCGTGAGGTATCTCAAAAAGAATACGAGGAATATCTGCACTCTCTGGTGGAGCTTGGCCGGTATGCGGACGCAGAGCTTCTCTGGCAGGAACGCGCGGATCATATTCGGAGCGAGGCGACCTATCACGATATGCTGAAAATGTTCTATCAGTCGGGCGAGCGCCAGAAGTTCGAGGCGCTTCTGGACGATCTGCGCAGAAACAGGCAGGTCCGTCTCTCGTCCGGCGGGTTGGAGCAGCTGCGCTATTGGACGAATCGTCTCGCCGGAACAACGGCTGACAAATGACCTCCTCCCCTTTGCGGAGGGAGAAAAGCAACCATATTGATACCCGGAGCGAAGGCATGTTATCTTTTAAGCGTTTTCTTTACATCATCCTGATCGTCGCTGTTTTGTGCTGCATTTTTTTGATTTACAGTATAAACGAGACGCGGCCGGCGAGCATTCAAGTTCAAGACGAGCCTGTCACGGAGCGGGAATTTATCGAAACGAAGCAGGTGGACGAAGGAGAAAAAACCAGAGTCTGGATTCTCGGAGCCTTCGGAGACGGACTCTATGAGGAAATTTACAGCAATGTCCGGCAGCTCTGCGAGGATCTCCGCCTTACGGTGGCCGGAGAAGGGCGCCTTCGCGTGGAAGAGGTAAGCGAAAGCGATTTAGTCATAGTTTGCGACGCTTCCATCGGCCGCTATGCCGAGCCGACAGAGCTCGCGGCGTTTATCGCGGGGGGCGGCCGGGTTATTCTGGCGGCGGGCCTGTCGGAAGACGATGAAAACGCCGACCTATGGCCGGCGCTGGGCATTCAGGAGATATCCGCGGGAAAGGACGCCCACGACCTGGTCTTTGAGAAGCCCCTGCTTCCCGTCCAGCCGGAGCGGGCCTGTTATGATGGGCACAGCGGATCCGCACGGATCAAGCTCAACGATGCCGCGTCTGTCTACATTCGGGATGGGGAAACCGATTCCCCCATTCTCTATACATACGCCTGGCAGAGGGGCAGCGTCTGCCTTATCAACGGAACCTTTCTCCGGGACAATCGCTGCATGGGGCTGCTGAGCGGAGCCATCGGCGCATTGCTGCCGGATTTCATCTACCCGGTTCTGGGTGTGAAGGCCGTATTCCTTGATCATTTTCCCACGATTACGTCCGCCGATGACGAGCTGTGCAGGCGCGCGTATGGCTACTCCGCAGAAGGATTCGCCCGAGACGTGGTATGGCCCGCCTTTCAGGGAATTTCTCTGCGCACAAATACGCCGTACACCGCCAGCATACTGACGGCCGCATCTTCCGAGGAGCGCCTCGAAGCGGAGGACGGCGCGCTGTTTGCGGCGATTGGCCGGTCGGTGCTGCAATTCGGCGGGGAGCTCGTTTACGCCGCCGACTGCCCGCAGGACGGGGACGTCGTTATGGATGAGGCGCTGATCGGGCGTCTATCCTCGGCCTTCCCCGGCTATACCGTTCAGGGCGTGGTTCTGGAGTCCGACCGTTTCTCTTCAAACCTGCTGGAAATGCACGGCGCGGACATTCGGTTTGTCAGGGGGAGCCTCGGGGGCCGTGATATGCGGCTTTCCTGGCAGAGCGAATACACCGTTTTCCCTATTGCAACTACAGGAAACTCTATGGAGGACGGAAACCTCTTTGCCGTCTGCTCCGTTCTGGGCGCTTATGGCATGGTTTCCCATGCGTTCGACATCGACATGCTGATCGCTGCGGACGGAAACGCCTCCTGGGATCTGAGCAAAAGGCAGGTTGGCCTTTTTGAATCGGAAGTTTTAGAACGCGTACCCTGGCTGGAAGAAAGGACGCTGTCCCAGACCGAAGACGACGTGAAAAGCTATCGGAATTTGGCCTACGGCTGGACGATGACCGACACCTGTCTGGAGCTGGATTGCAGCGGCGCAGTAAAGGGGCAGGCTTTTTTCTATCACACCGGCCGGCGCATTGTCGATGCGCAGGGCCTTACCTATCAGGATGTGGGCAACGGGTATTATCTGCTGCGCG
>CAZKRQ010000224.1:0-3868 GCA_964555125.1 uncultured Oscillospiraceae bacterium | reverse complement strand
AGATGCCGGGCCGGTGCCCGAAATGCGGGGGAAAGATCCTTCAGCGCAAATCGCAGAAGGGCCGCGTGTTTTACGCCTGCGAAAAGGGGCGGGAGTGCGGCTTTATGAGCTGGGATGAGCCGACTGCGGAGGTTTGCCCGCAGTGCGGCAAAAGCCTGTTCAGGAAAAAGGGCAAGGCCCCCTATTTGTATTGCCCCGACGAGACCTGCGGCTTTCGCAGGGACATCGAAAAGTGAGCCGGGTCAGGGTGATCGGCGCGGGCCTCGCGGGCTGTGAGGCGGCGAGGACCCTCGCGCGGCTCGGCCACGAGGTCACCCTCTTTGAGCAGAAGCCGGCGAGGTTTTCGCCGGCGCATAAAAACCCGGATTTCGCCGAGCTGGTCTGCTCCAATTCGCTGAAGGCGGCGCGGGTCGACAGCGCGGCGGGCCTGCTCAAGGCGGAGATGCGGCTGCTCGGCTCGGTCTGCCTTGAGGCGGCGGACGAGTGCGCGGTGCCGGCGGGCGACGCGCTCGCGGTCGACCGGGTCCTGTTTGCGCGCGGCGTGACCGCCCGCATCGAGGCCGAGCCGGGCATCACGGTCGTGCGCGAGGAGGTCGCGCAGATCGATCCCCAAACGCCGACGGTCGTCGCGTCCGGCCCGCTGACCGACGGCGCGCTCGCCGAGAGCCTCTTCTCGCTGTGCGGGCAACGGGCGCTGAGCTTTTTCGACGCCGCCGCGCCCATCGTCTCGGCGGACAGCATCGATTTTGCCCGCGTCCACGCCGCCTCCCGCTATGGGCGGGGCGACGCCGACTATCTCAACTGCTATTTCGATAAAGCGGGCTATGAGGCGTTTCACGAGGCGCTCGTCACGGCCGAGAGCGCGCCGCAGCACGACTTTGATTTCAAGGTCTATGAGGGCTGTATGCCGATCGAGAAGCTCGCGGGGAGGGGAAAGGACGCGATCCGCTTCGGGCCGATGAAGCCGGTCGGGCTGGTTGACCCCGCCACAGGGCACCGGCCCTGGGCGGCGGTGCAGCTGCGCCGTGAAAACGCGGAGGGCACGATGTACAATATCGTCGGCTTTCAGACCAACCTGCGCTTCGGCGAGCAGAGGCGGGTGTTCTCGATGATCCCCGGCCTTGAGAGGGCCGAATTTGTGCGGTATGGGGTCATGCACCGCAACACCTTTCTCGACTCGCCCAAAACGCTCAACCGAAACCTGAGCCTCAGGCGATACCCCAACGTATTTGTGGCGGGGCAGCTCACCGGCTTTGAGGGCTATATGGAGAGCGCGGGCTGCGGCATTCTCGCCGCGCGTTTTCTGCATGACCGGCTGTGCGGGCGGGAGAGCGCGCTGCCGGGTGAAAACACCATGCTCGGCGCGCTGCTGCGCTATATCACGACCGAAAACCGGGATTTTCAGCCGCTGGGCGCGAACATGGGCGTTTTGCCGCCGCTCGCGGACAGTGTGCGGGACAAGCGGCTGCGCTATGGGGAGCTTGCGCGGCGCGCGCTTCACGATATGGAGGAATACTGCAATGAAAATCGTTATTGACGCGTTCGGCGGCGACAACGCGCCGCTCGAGATTCTCAAGGGGGTCTCGCTCGCGAGGGAGTGCGGCGAGACGCTGCTGCTTTGCGGCGATGGCGCGAGGATCCGGGACTGCGCCGCGAAAAACGGGGTGGACCTGGCCGGGATCGAGATCCTCGAGGCGCCGTCGGTGATGGATATGCACGACGACGCCAAGCTGGTGCTCAAGGAAAAGGCGGACAGCTCGATGGCGGTCGGGCTCAGGGCGGTCGCCTCGGGCGAGGCCGACGCGTTTGTCAGCGCGGGGCCCTCGGGCGCGCTGCTGATGGGCTCGACCATGATCGTCAAACGCATCAAGGGGGTCAAGCGGCCCGCGATGTGCGCCGTGCTGCCGACCGCGAAGGAGCCCTGCCTGCTCATCGACTGCGGCGCGAACGTCGAGTGCCGCCCCGAGATGCTCGCGCAGTTCGGGGTGATGGGCTCGGTGTATATGAACCGGGTGCAGGGCGTGAGCGCGCCGCGCGTCGGCCTCGCGAACAACGGCGCGGAGGATACCAAGGGCACCGCGCTCCAAATCGAGGCCTACCGGCTGCTCAAGCAGCAGGAGGGCATCCTGTTTCGCGGCAACTGCGAGGGGCGCGACCTGCCGATGGGCGAATTCGACGTCGTCGTCGCGGACGGCTTTACCGGGAACCTGATCCTGAAGACGTATGAGGGACTGGGCCTGGCGATGTTCGCGAAGCTGAAAGATGTCTTTTACAAAAACACGGTCTCCAAGCTCGCGGCGGCGGCGCTCAAGCCCGGCCTGCGGGAATTCAAAAACAGCATGGATTACAACAAGCTCGGCGGGGCGCCGATTATCGGCCTGACCAGGCCGGTCGTCAAGGCGCACGGCAGCTCCAACGCCGAGGCGATCAAAAACGCGGTCCGCCAGGCCGTTGCATGGAGCCGCTCGGGCGTGACCGAAGCGCTGGCCGAGATCCTCGGCCGATAAACCTTTGAGAAACGGGCGATATTGCTTATGGAGAATTTTGAACAGGCCATCGGTTACAACTTTGGCGACGCCGCGCTGCTCGAAGAGGCGCTGACCCATTCGAGCTACGCCAACGAGCACGGGCTCGGGCGCATCGCGTGCAACGAGCGGTTGGAATTTCTCGGCGATTCGGTGTTGTCGGTGATCGTCTCGGAATATCTCTTTTCGATGCGGCCCAAGCTGCCCGAGGGGGAGCTGACCAAGCGGCGCGCGGCGCTCGTGTGCGAGAGCGCGCTCGCGACCTATGCCGCCGAGATCGGCCTGGGCGGCTATATCAGGCTCGGAAAGGGCGAGGCAAAGGGCGGCGGCGCGTCCCGTCCGTCGACCCTCGCCGACTGCTTCGAGGCGGTGATCGCCGCAATCTTTCTGGACGGCGGCATGATGCCCGCGCAGTATTTCGTCATGCGCTTTATCCAAGAGCACGACGAGCTGGCCGAGCATCCCCGCGATTATAAGACCGAGCTGCAGGAGATCATCCAGCAAAATCCCGAGGAGCGCCTGCGCTATATTCTCGCCGACGAGTCGGGGCCGGATCACGACAAGGTATTCACCTTCGAGGTGCATCTCAACTCCAATGTGATCGGCCGCGGCACGGGCCACAGCAAAAAGCAGGCGGAGCAGAACGCCGCGCGCGAGGCGCTCAAGCTGATGGGGCTGTGACCGCGCGGCGAAAAGCAGGCGGCGCCGAAACGTTTGAGATATGAAAAAACACGCGAATCTCTCGATTTTTGTCCCGCACGACGGCTGCCCGCAGCAGTGCCTGTTCTGCAACCAGAACCGCATTGCGGGCGCGTCGCATACCCCGACCCCGGCAGAGGTCGCGGCGCTGTGCGAGCGGTTTTTGCCCGCGCGCGACCGGGCCGGCTTTACCGAGATCGCCTTCTTCGGGGGAAGCTTCACGGCGATTGACCGCGCGGTGCAGCGCGGGCTGCTCGAGGCCGCCTATCCCTTTGTGAAAAGCGGGCGCGCGAGCGGGATCCGGATTTCGACCCGGCCCGACGCGATCGACCGCGAAGCGCTGGAGTTTCTCGCGGGCTACGGCGTGACGGCGGTCGAGCTGGGCGCGCAGAGCATGGACGACGATGTGCTCGCGGCCAACCGGCGCGGGCACACCGCCGCGGACGTCGAGCGGGCCTGCGGCCTGATTCATGCCCACGGCGGCTTTGCGCTGGGGCTCCAGATGATGGTCGGGCTCTACGGCGAGCGGGACGCGCGCCGCGGCGCGGAGCAGACCGCGCGCCGGTTCTGCGCGCTCGGCCCGCAGACCGTCCGCATCTATCCGACGGTCGTCGTGGAGAATACCCCGCTGTATGCGCTGTGGC
>CAZKRQ010000223.1:0-3884 GCA_964555125.1 uncultured Oscillospiraceae bacterium | reverse complement strand
TTCGGAATATTCACGGTATCCGTTGTCCAGCCGCGCGGGCGACAACAGCCCCTCCCGTTCATAGAAACGGATATTCGCGCGGTCGATGCCCGCGCGCGCTTCGATTTCCCGTATGGTCATAGTCCCTGCCTCCTGATGTGGTGGTTGCCCCTATCCTACACGGTGAAGCGGGTTCACAGTCAAGCGTTTTTTGCAAAATTATGAGAGATTGAGCAGCAGCGTGAGCAGGGGCACCGTGACGAGGGAGAGCAGCGTCGACCAGAAGACGGCCTTGGAGGCGAGAGCGGCGTCGCAGTCGTAGGTATCCGCGAGAATGGCGGTGTTTGCGCCGACCGGCATACCGACAAGGGTGACGGCCCCCGCCTTGGCGACGGGGTCGAGGGTAAAGGGAAGCAGCAGCGCCCAGATGAGCGCGGGCAGCGCGAGCAGCCGCACAAAGCACAGCAGCGCGATGTCGCGGTCGAAGATCGTTTTGAGGTCGATCGCCCCCAACACACAGCCGATGAACAGCATGGAAAGCGGCGAGGCGCAGGCGCCGAGGCCTGTGATTGCGCGGCCCAGCACGGCGGGCAACTCGGGGCGCAGCGCCATCCGCGCCAGCCCGAGCGCGACCGCGAGAATGCAGGGATGCAGCGCAACGGCCCGCAGCTTTTGCCAGAACCCGTCTTTCGAGCTGAACAGCGCGCGGCCCGCCGACCAGATGTAGATGCGGGTCGGGATGACGAAGATCGCGGCGTAAAAAACGCCGAGCGGGCCGTAGGTCAATTCCATGACCGGCATCCCGGCGTACGCCGCGTTGCTCACAACCGTGCCGAAGCGCAGCACGCTCTGCCGGTCGTGGGGCCGGTTGCGATAGAGCAGCCGCCCGAGCAGGGCGCTGAGAAGGATGACGACCAGCGCGACGGCGGCGATGAGCAGCGCGGCGCGCAGCTGCGCGGGCGCGATTTCCTGATCGAAGGAGTTGAAGATCGAGCAGGGCAACAGCACGTTGACCGTGAGCGCCGACAGCGCCTTGCGGGACGACGGCGTGACCGCGCGGGTTTTGGCGAGCACAAAGCCGACGGCGATATAGAGAAATAACAGGGATTGCGTGTTCAGCATCGAGTAAAACTGCTGCATGGGTTTCCTTTCCGGGAGAAGAAATAGGGGGGCGAAGACGGGGCCTCAGGCGGGCCGGTAGGTGCCGGGGCGGGCGCTCCGGCCGCCGCGAATCCCGCCGCTTTCAGAGGAGAGGATCGCGGCGGAAAATCAAAACAGCCTGTCCCTGATGCGGCCCAGCAGCCCCCTGGGCCCGTGGGGGATCGCGTCGCCGAGATAGGCGCGCAGCGCGTCGAGACGCTCGCAGGCGACGCGCCGGCCCTCGTTATAGAGCGCTTGCAGCTTTTCGGGGTCGCGCTCGGCGCGGCCGACCGTGACGGGCCGGCTGGGGCGCAGGACAAAGACCCGTCCCTCCCGCTCCAGGGCCGCGACAGCGTCGAGCGTTTCGTTATAGCGCGCGGACATCGTGCGCAGCTTGTGCGCGAAGGCGGGATAGGCGCGGTAGGTTTTTTCAATGGCGAAGCCGCGCAGCGCGCCGGTGTCGCTCGCGCGAAAGGTCTCGTCCCGCGTCAGAACGAGCACCGCCTTTTCATAGCCCTCCGCGAGCGCGTGCGCGAGCGGGATCGCGTCGGAGACGCCGCCGTCGAGGCAGTCCTTTCCGTCGATGTGGACCTTGGGCGCGAGATAGGGCATACTGCTTGAGGCGCGCACCGCCGCCATCATGTCCTCGGTCTTGCCGAGCTCGTGGTAGACCGGCTCGCCGGTCGCGCAATCGGTCGACACCGCGACGAAGCGCTGCGTGGTGTGATAAAAGCGCTCAAAATCCATCGGGATAATATCGCGGGTCAGCCGCCCGAAGAGAAAGTCAAAATCGAACAGGCTGCGCTTTTTCAGCAGATTTCGGACGCCGACATAGCGGTTGTCGTCCGCGAAGCCGATGTTGATGCGCGCGGTGCGGCCGATGTCCCGCGAGATATAATTGACGCCGGTCAGCGCGCCGGCCGACACGCCGATCACATAGGCGAATTCCATCTCGTTCTCCATGAGAACATCGAGAACGCCCGAGGTGAACAGCGAGCGCATCGCGCCGCCCTCGAGCACAAGAGCCGATTGAATCATGCAAGCCGGGCCTCCTTTTTCTACATTTTATATTATACGCGCGAAGCCGCAAAAAGCAATTTTCAAAATCTGCCGGAGAGCGGATGAGGGCGGACCGCCGGAAAAGCGCGCCGGGTTGGAAATCTGCGCAAAAAAAGCGGCTATACGGCCGCTTTTTTCAGTGGACAGACGATTGAATTTTGCGCCCGGGCCTTTTACAATAGACAAAGCGAGAGGAAAGGACTTTTCAGAGATGATCAGGGCGATCTTTTTTGACATCGACGGGACGCTGCTCAGCTTTGAGACGCACGAGATGCCGTCGGGCACCCGCCGCGCGCTGGAGAAGCTGCACGAGAGGGGCGTGAAGCTCTTTCTCGCCTCGGGGCGGGGCAAGCTGCTTATCCGGCAGTTTGAGGAGACGGGGCTGTTCGACGGGGCCGTGCTGCTCAACGGGCAGCTGAGCATCGTGCAGGGCCGGGTCGTGCACCGCGCGCTGCTCGACCCCGGCGACGTCCGGCTGGTGCTCGAGGACGCGCGGGAGCGGGGCTACCCCAACCTCGTCGAGGAGGAGGATACCTTTTACATCTCCCATCACAACGAGACGTCGAGAGCGATGTTTCGCATGGTCAACCATCCGCCCGCGCAGGATCACCCCATCGAGCGGGCGCTGACGCACGACGTGTTTAAAATCATTGCCTATCTGGACGAGGCGCAGGAAAAGCGGCTACTGGCAAAGCTGCCCCATTCGGCCGGCTACCGCTGGTATCCGACCTTTACCGATATCGGCCCCAAAGACGGGGGCAAAAATGTCGGGATCGACAGGGTGATCGAAACGCTCGGCATCTCTTTAAAAGAGACGATGGCGTTCGGGGACGGCAGCAACGACCGGGAGATGCTCGCGCATGTCGGCCTGGGGGTCGCGATGGGCAACGCGTCGCCCGAGGTAAAGGCGAGCGCCGATTATGTGACAAAATCAGTCGACGAGGACGGCGTCGCCGACGCGCTGCGCCGGTTCGCGCTGCTTTGAGAAGGGGGAGAAGACGTTTGAAAACGAAATATCTGGTGGGATATACGGCGCTCACGTTTGCGCTGACCTGGACGATCTGGTTTTGGGTGGCGGCCAACCCGGCGAATTTCTGGGTCGCGTCCTTTGGAAGCCAGATCGTCGCGCTCTCGATGTGGATCCCGGGCCTGTGCGCGCTGCTGGTCTGGTGGTTGGCGCGAAAAAAAGCGCCGTTTCAAATCAAGCTGCGGCTTCGCCTGCGCGGCAGGGGCAAGGCGTATGCAGGGGCCTATTACGAGCCCCTGCTGCGGATGCTTGCCGGCGCGGCGCTCTTTTTTCTGGCGTTTCCCGCCTGGTTCGACGCGGGCGGGCTCGCGCGCGCGTCGCTGCAATACGGGCAGGCGCTGGGGAACGGCGTATCCGAAACGGCGCGCTCTGTGGCGGGCTGGGGGATTTTGGCCGTCAACCTGCTGCTCGCGCCGTTTTTCAACCTGTTCTTTGCGCTGGGAGAGGAGATCGGCTGGCGCGGGCTGATGATGCCGGCGCTGCTCGAGCGCATGACGGAAAAACGGGCGGTGCTGCTCGGCGGCCTGATCTGGGGCCTGTGGCACGCGCCGGTCATCGCGCTGCTGGGGCACAACTACGGCTTTTCTTATTGGGGCTATCCCGTCACCGGCATCGCGCTGATGTGTCTGGTCAGCGTGGCGGAAAACGCGCTGCTGACCCACACGGCGCATCACGCGGA
>CAZKRQ010000222.1:0-3886 GCA_964555125.1 uncultured Oscillospiraceae bacterium | reverse complement strand
TCCTGGCTCGTGGGCGCTGCCGCGAGCCAAAAAAAGGGCCGCGGACGAATCAACCGCCGGCGGGATCTGGATTGCGAAAGGCCGGAAAATATAAGGTGAGAAGAGTCTTTGACCCGGAAACGCACGTCAGGGCAGAAAAAGGGGCAAAAGGGGAGAGAGCCTTGTGAACTTCTATTTTACGGGAACGGGAAACAGCCTGTATGTTGCAAAGCGGTTGGATGAGGATCACCGCAGCATACCGCAGGTTCTGCGCCGGAAGGAGCTGGCTTTCTCAGGTGAGAAGATCGGGATTGTATGCCCGGTCTACGGTCATGAAATGCCGCGGATGGTGAAGGAATTTCTGAAAAGGGCCGTATTCCGTACCGAGTATCTTTATTTGGTGCTGACCTATGGAAAGCTGCACGGCGGGGCGGCCGAATTGGCGAAAAAATATCTGAGGCGCATTGGCAAGTCGGCGGATTACATCAACACGGTTTTGATGGTTGACAATTTTCTGCCCGCCTTTGATATGGCAGAGGAAACGGCGCTGGACAAGAGGGTAGACGAGCAGCTTGCCGTGATTGCCGCGGACATCGGGAAGAAAAGGCGGGAAATTCAGCCGTCAAGCCTCAGGGATCGCGCCGTTCACTGCGGCTATCTGGCCATGGTCAGAAACAGGCCGGAAACGTTCTGGGCGAATTATACCGTCACCGACGACTGCATTGGCTGCGGTATCTGCGCGAGGGTCTGTCCTGCGGGGTGCATTCACATCGACAAGCAGCGGGCGGTGCATTCCCCGGGGAGCTGTCAGGCCTGCTATGCCTGCATCCACGCCTGCCCGAAAACGGCAATCCGGCTTGAGGGGCTTCCGATGCGGGAGCCCAATCCGGGGGCGCGCTATCGCAACCCGAATATCACGCTGACGGAAATCGTCCAATCCAACGATCAGACAAACGGAGAAAGGTAGGAGAAACAGAACATGAACATTTTATTCATCAACGGCAGCCCCAATCAAACAGGTAATACGGCGAGGTTGGCCAAAATCCTGCTTCAGGGGCAGAGCTATGAGACCCTGCGTTTGACAGACTATCGCATCAATGCGTATGGCCAGTCGCTTCCGGGGGATCGATTTGACGAGGTGCTTCAGAAAATGAAGCAGGCAGATGTATTGGTGATCGGCTCGCCGCTATATTGGCACAATATCTGTGGAAGCATACGGAATTTGCTGGACCGTTGCTATGGCCCTCTGGACCCGGGGAGCTTGAGAGGAAAGCTGTTCTTTCTGTTTCAGGGGGCGGCCCCTGAAGCGTGGATGATGGAGGCGGGCGAATATACCATATCCCGCTTTGCCAAACGGTATGGCCTCGACTATCAGGGCATGGCGACCAATGAGCGCGAGGCAGAGCAACTGCGTTTAAAAATGAAGTGAGGGGGAAAATGAAAAAAGCAACGGTCTGCTCATTTGGGCGGGCGGCGCGGGAGAAAACGGGCGGCGCACGGGCAGGGACGCAGAGAAAGAGGCGGATATTCACCCGGGCGATGAAGCGAATGGCTGTTGCGGCGCTGTGCCTGCTGTTTGCCCTTTCTGTCGCGGGGTGCGCCCCGCAGGCGGGCATACAGGATGTCGCAGCCGGCGGCGAGCCCCCCTCGCCGGATCCGCAGGAGCAAAACGGCGAAACGGGGTATTCGGCCATGCAGGCAAGCTATGAGATTCGGGACGGCGTCGCGGGCTTCACCCTGCGCTATGACGACCTGCCGGAGGAATATCGGGTTTCCGACGGGTTTTCCTATGAGGCAATGGACCGCCGCCCTCCCTTGCCGGTGGGTGACAAAACCGTTTTGAGCGCGATACCCGACCCGAAGGCAAATGAAGTGTTTTATCTTTGGGAGAGGGAAAATGCGCCTTCGCAGACAAAGTACACTGCAGATATGTCGGGCTATTATGATCCGAGCGATTTTCGCCCCTATGTGACGGCGCTCACCGTGCCGGAGGGCGTTGAGGTGAAAGGGGCCGTGATCCTGCTGGCCGGCGGCGCGTTTCAGTTTCGGGGCGATTATACCGACACATTGCCAACAGCCGTTCAGCTTCGCGAATATGGCTATCGCTGCTTTATTGTCGATTACCGGCTGCGGCCCTATACGCAGGAGGAGGGCGCGCTGGATGTGGCGAGGGCCGTGCGGTTTATTCGAAAAAACGCCGAAATTTATGGCGTTGACCCTGAGCATATCGCCGTGATGGGCTATTCGGCAGGCGGCATTCAAGCCGGTGAATTTTTTATCAGCGCCGACGGCGATGTGAACGGCTCCTATCTTGACCCCGACTATATCCCGGATGCGCTCGATGAGCTTCCTGCAAATGCCTCCGCCTGCGGGATGATCTATTCCTTTTACGGCCGCCTCAGCGTTGCCTCTTTGGATGTGGAGCACCTGAAAGCCGCGTCTCTCCCGCCCACCTTCTATTGTTACGGCACGCAGGATCCATTCTACCGGCAGTTTGAGGCGCAGGTCGCGCTGATGGACCAGGTGGGGATTGCCACCAACACGATCGTGTTGGATGAGTGGCCCCACGGATTTGGCGGAAACGGCGGCTGGGTGGCTGACTTCGCCGCCTGGCTGGAAGGCGTGTTTGCATAGGCGAGTGACAGAAATGAAATCAAAACGAATTTGCAAGAGATGCGTCGATCTCGCCATGACGGCAGCGCTGTTGCTTTTAATGACCTATGAACAGATCGGGCAGGCGGCGCATGAGTGGTTGGGTGTGGGAATGTTCCTGCTGCTTGTTGCGCATCACGCGCTGAACGCGCATTGGGTGAAAAGCCTGTTTCGCGGGCGCTATACGCCCTGCCGGATACTTCGGACCGGCGTCGCGCTCTGCATTCTTGTGACCATGCTCGGCTCCATGCTGAGCGGTGTCGCGCTCTCTCAGAGTTTATTCCCGTTTGTCCGTTTTCGCGGATTCACCGAGCCTGCAAGAGCAATCCATATGCTCTGCGCTTACTGGGGCTTTCTGCTGATGGGGCTGCATTTTGGGCTTCACTGGGACATGTTTGCCCCAATAGCCGAAAAACGCGTTGTTATTCAAAAATCCGCTGTGAGATGGCTGCTGCGGGCTCTCGTCGCCGCCATGCTTCTCTACGGCGCCGTTTGTTTCCGCCGTCAGGGCATCGTCAGATACCTGTTTTTGATCGATCATTTTGTGTTTTTCGACTTTACACGGCCGGTTGGTTGGCTTTTGCTCGACGAGGCTGCGGTGATGGCAATACCGATAGCGGCGGGGCGTATTCTGGCAAAGGCCTCGCGCGCAATCAATAGAAAAAAAGCTTAAAAACATGGGAGGTACCTTATGAAAAAAGCAATATCGATACTTTGCGCCGCGCTGCTGCTGGCCTGCGTATTTGCAGGCTGCAACGGCGCGAACAGCCGGGGAGAGGGCGGCGCGCCGCCCGAACAGAGAGAAGAGAGCGCAGGTGCAAATGGCGGCGATGCGGACGATTCGCAGCCACAGCCGGACACCGCGCCCGAAAACGCAAAGAGCGGAAAAACGCTGGTGGTTTACTACTCCGCCTCCGGCAATACCAAAGCGGTGGCCGAGGTGATCGCCGAGACCGAGGACGCGGATTTATTCGAGCTTGTGCCGCAGGAGATCTATACCGGCGATGATCTGAACTGGAGGGATAGCGGCAGCCGCGTATCGAGAGAGCACGAGGACGAATCCCTGCGGGACGTGGCTCTGGTTGCGGCGACGGTTGAAGGCTGGGATGACTACGACACGGTCTATATCGGCTACCCTATATGGTGGGGGATCGCCGCATGGCCTGTCAACGGATTTGTCGAGGCGAATGACTTCACGGGCAAGACAGTGATTCCGTTTTGCACCTCAAGCTCCTCTGGGCTGGGCGAGAGCGGC
>CAZKRQ010000221.1:0-3896 GCA_964555125.1 uncultured Oscillospiraceae bacterium | reverse complement strand
GTCGAGAACAATGTTGACCCGCGCGCCGCAGATACGCGACGCCCGCGCGACACCGAGCGCGGCGCCGAGCGAATCGAGGTCCGAGAGCTTATGCCCCATCACAACGACGTTGTCGGAGGCCTTCATCAGGTCGGCCAGCGCCGAGGCGATGATGCGGCTTTTGACCTTGTTTCGCTTTTCGACCGCGCGGTTGACGCCGCCGTAAAACTCATAGCCGTTCTGCGTCTTCATCGCGGCCTGGTCGCCGCCGCGGCCGAGCGCCATATCCAGCGCCTGCCGCGAGAGGATGTAGTTTTCATACAGCGTTTTCGCGCCCCGCCCCACGCCGATGGACATGGTGACGGGCACGGTTTCGGTGCGGATCGCCCGCACCGTGTCGAGGATCGCAAACCGCTTTTCGATAATCTTCTCAATATGCTGCTCCTCGACGATCGCAACATAATTGCGGGTCGAGGTGCGCACAAAAATGCCGTTGGTCGCGTTGATGAAGTCCTCCATCGCGCGATAGATCTCGGACATCACCTCGGCGCGCTCGCTCTCCTTGATGTCGCTTTGCAGCTCGTCGTAGCTGTCGACGGTGAACATCAGCACCGACGGCCGCGTCTTTTTAAACTGCACCGACTCCGCATACAGCGCGTTGTCGTCCACAAACAGCGCGACGAACAGCTTGTCGTCCGCGCCGTGCGCGGAACCGGTCGCGAAGACCCGATAATGCCTGCCGTCGATGAAATACTCCGCGCCGCCCGGCTCGCAGCATCGCGTCATGCTGAAGCGGTCGATCAGGCGGCTGACATCCTCGAGATAAATATCCTTCATCTTGAGGATCGTGCTGCGGAAGCTGTCGTTATACCACAGAACGCTGTTGCTGGAATCGGTGATGAGCACCGGCAGAGAGATGGTCGACAAAATGTTCTGCTGGGTCGCGTTCATACCCGGCCCGATGCCGGTGATGATCTTCGCAAGGCCCTTGCGGATCTGCGCGATGCGCACCGCAAACAGCAGCACGATGGCCAGCGAGAGGCAAAGCACAACCAGAAACACCGTTTTATTCACAAAGAACATCGCCGCCGTGAGCGCCAGAAAGCAGAGCGTCAGGATGCACAGCGCAATTTCGGTTGTAATACTTCGTTTGAATTTCATAGCTTTGTCCGTTTCCGAGAGGAGTTTTTCGCGGCGGCCGTCCGGCACGGCCGGCAACTCACATCTCCATAATCACGGGTAAAATCATGGGATTGCGCTGGGTTCGCTGATACATGAGCTGGCCCAGCTGCTCGCGGATCTCCATGCGCTGGTCGCCCTTGCCGAACTTACCCTTCTGGAAGGAGTCCTCGAGGATCCTGCGCACGAGCGCGCGTGCCTCGCCCATCAACGGCTCCGCGTCCTTGACATAGACGAAGCCGCGCGAAATGACATCGGGCCCCGAAAGGATGTCGTTCGCCTCGACGTCGACCGTGCAGACGACGACGATCAGGCCGTCCTGCGCCAGATGCTTGCGGTCGCGCAGCACGACGCTGCCGACATCGCCGACGCCCAGGCCGTCCACAAACACCCGGCCCGCCTGCACCGTTCCGGCGATGCGCCCCGTGTCGGGCGTGAACTCCATCACATTGCCGATTTCCGGCAACAGAATGTGATTGCCGGGAACCCCGACCAGCTTCGCCAGGCCGGCGTGCTTGACGAGGTGCTTGTATTCACCGTGCACCGGCACAAAAAACTTCGGCCTTGTCAGCTTGAGCATGAGCTTGAGCTCATCCTGACAGGCATGGCCCGAGGCATGGGTCTCATACATCGTCTCATAGATGACCTCGCTGCCCAGCTTCATCAGGTTGTTGATGACCCGCGTCACCGACTTCTCGTTGCCGGGGATCGGCGTGGCCGAGATGATAATCACGTCCTCCGAGGTGATCTGCACCTGCTTGTGCTGGCCCGCCGCCATGCGGGTGAGCGCCGAAAAGGGCTCGCCCTGGCTGCCGGTCGTGACGATGATGAGGTCGCGCGCGCGGTATTTCCTGATCTCGTCGATACCGACGAGCAGATCGTCCTCCAGATCGAGATAGCCCAGCTCGCGCGCAATGCGGGTGTAATTCTCCATGCTGCGGCCCGACAGCGCGATCTTTCTCCCGTGGCGGCGCGCAAGATTGATGATCTGCTGCACGCGCTGGACATTGGAGGCAAAGGTCGCGATAATGAGCCGCTTGCCCTCCGCGCGCGAGAAGAGCTTTTCAAAGGATTCCCCGACCTTGCTCTCCGTGACGCTGCTGCCCGGGCGCTCCGCGTTGGTCGAATCGGAAAGCAGCGCGAGCACCCCCTCGCTGCCCAGTTGGCCGAACCGGGTCAGATCGATCGTCTCGTCGACGACGGGGGTATAGTCGACCTTGAAATCCCCCGTCTGCACCACCGTGCCGACCGGCGTTTTGATCGCGAGCGCGACCGCGTCGGGGATCGAGTGGTTGACCCGCACCGCCTCGACGCTCATACAGCCGAACCGCACCGTCTGGCCCGCCTTCACGACGTGGAACACCGGCTTATGCGGAAGCTGATGCTCCATCAGCTTCGCCTCGATGAGCCCGATCGTGAGCTTGGTGCCGTAGATGGGGATGTCCAGCTGCTTCAGCAGATAGGGAATCGCCCCGATGTGATCCTCGTGGCCGTGGGTGATGATGAGCCCGCGCAGAGTATCCCGGATCTCCAGCAGATAGCTGAAATCGGGGATCACGACATCGACCCCCAGCAGCTCGTCGTCGGGGAAGCAGAGCCCGCAATCGACGATAAAGCTGTCATCTCCGTAGCGGTAGACCGTGATGTTCTTGCCGATTTCGCCGAGCCCGCCGAGCGGGATGATCCGCAGGGTGTTGCCGTCCTCCGCCTTTTTCCTTGAGCGCCCCGCGCCCTGCGCCGCGCGCTTTTTCGGCTTAAGGGTGACGACATCGGGCGCCAACGCCGCGCCGCCGCTCTTTCTCGCGGCGGGTCTTCTCTCCTGCGTCTCCCTCGCGCCTTTCGCGGCCGTCTTTTTGGCCGCCTCTTCGGCCTTTTTCGCCGCGGCGGGCGTCTTTGTTTTCTGGGCTCTCGCGCCCTGCGGCCGCGGGGCGCCCGCGTTTTTGCGCGGTGCGCGCGTTGTTTTTTTCTCCGGCCTTTCCGCGGCTTTTCTCTGTGTGGGCGCGGTTTTGTTCAGCGCCGCGTCGATCGCGGCATCAATTTTCCCATACAGCATCTTGCCGCCCTTTTCGTTGTCCAATAAAATTCCTCCGTTACCGCACCGACAGTAAAGCCCGCCCATGCGAGCGAACTGCCGTCTGTGCCTGTTTTTTATATTGAATTCCACCGGCCCGGGCATCGCGCGCAGCCTGAGTGGAGAGGCGCGCCGCACCGCGAACCGTTAAAAATTAAAATATTCCTTATTATTGTACGTTCTATGCGCAAAAAAGTCAATCGGCCCCAACACGCGTGCCCTGAATTTTGCATTTGGACCCGGCCCCGGCGCGCGAATGCATTCCCGTCCGGCGCAGAATCCCGGTTCTTCTTTTAAACCTTTCGCTTTTCCATCTGCAAAAAACAGATTGAGAAACGCCGCGTTATAGAGTATAATTTCAAACAAAACCATCATAGCGAGGTTGGGATGTTGAAACAGGTCGAACTGTATACGGACGGCGCCTGCTCGGGCAATCCGGGGCCCGGCGGCTGGGGCGCGATCCTGCAATATGGCGGGCACACGCTGGAACTATCGGGCTATGAGGCCGACACCACCAACAACCGCATGGAGCTGACCGCCGTCATCGAGGGGCTCGCCCGCCTGCGCGAGCCCTGCGCCGTCACCGTCACGAGCGACAGCAAATATGTTGTCGATTCGGTCACCCGGCGCTGGGTCTACAACTGGCGCGACAAAGGCTGGAAGAACT
>CAZKRQ010000220.1:0-3899 GCA_964555125.1 uncultured Oscillospiraceae bacterium | reverse complement strand
CAGCGCGCGGATCTCCCCGATTTCGCGGTTATGGCGGCGGGAGTCGGCGGACGGGTTGCGCTTGAGCAGCGAGAGGGCCCGGCGATAATCCCGGTCGCGCCGCGCGGCCATCTCCAGCTCCTCCCTCAAGAGAATGTCTTCAAAGCGTCTGAGCTCCTCGATCATGCGGGCCAATCGGTTGCGCTCGCCCTGTTCTGCGCACTGCGCCAGACGGTCGCCCAGCTCCTCGGCCGCCGTCGCGCAGCGCTCGCGCAAACGGGTCGTGAAGGCCGATTTCTTCTCGCGCCGCGCGCGCAGCTTCGCTTCAAGCGCGCAGAGCCCCTCTTCTTTTTTGCGCGCGATCGCTGCCCCGCCCTGCTCCGCGGCGGCGCGCAGGCGTTTTTCCGCCTCGTTCACATGGGCGCGGGCCTGCTGCGAACCGCGTGTGAGAAGCTCTGTTATTTCCTCCAGACGCGCGCCGACGTGGGCGACGGCCTCGTTGCTCGCGGCAAGCCGCTCGAGAAGGTCGCGCAGGTCGAGCGCGTTGCGCACCGACAGCGCCAAATCCACCGAGAACGCGCAGGAAAACAGCAGGTCAAGGCCCTGCGCCCAATTTTCCGGCACACGAAGCAGGAGCGCGGCGATCGGGGGATGCACAACGCGCACGAGAAGCACCGAGAATACGCCCCAGCCCAGCGAAACCCGCAGGCAGATATGCCCGTTGAGGTTGAGCGGCTTGCTGCTATAATCCCAATAGCGGACGTGGAACAGCCGCTCCATCATATCCCCCGTGACATATTCAAGGGCGGAAGCGCCGGCCATCCCCATAAGATAGATCAGCGGCAGGCTGTCCTGCACGCCTTCGGTCACGAGCAGAATCAGCAGCGCGCCAAAGCCGTAAATCGGGATCGCAGGGCCATAAAGGAAGCCGCGATTGACCCATTTCCCGCTGCGGACAGAGACAAAGCCGCTCTCCCAAATCCATCCAATGAAGCTGTAGGTAAAAAAACAGAGTAGCCAAAAGGCAAAGGAAAACTGTGCCATAGAACCCCCTCTTCGCGATTCATAAAAAAAGTATAAACCGGCGTTTTAAGGGGTAAAAGGTACAGATTCCGCAATCTGTTCCGATTTGGGACAGACGCGCGGAAATGCCGCGCAGAAACGGGAATTCCTTCGCCGCTCCGCAGCTTTCGCGGCGAACAAAACAGGAGTTTTTTGTCCATAGGCAAGCAAAAACACCGCGCACGAATGGGGGTCGCGCGCGGTGTTTTCCAGTATGATTTAAAAATTACTGTTGGCCGTTGAGATAATCGACCGCAACCTGCGCATAGAGCGCCGCGCCGGTGCGGAAGCTGTTCTCGTCGAACACGACGTGGTCGCTGTGCTGCGGATATTCGCCGCCGGCGCCGACCATTGCGAACGAGGCCTTACACAGCGGCGTATACTCCGCAAAGTCCTCGCCGCCCATCGTCGCGGGCGTCTCAATGACCATCGCCGGGTCGTCGACAACCTTGGCCGCAGAAGCGTGAACGAGGTCGACCGACTCGCTGTCGTTCATGAGCACCTCGGTCATCATCTCGTATTCGACCTCGGCCGTGCAGCGGAACGCCTCGGCCGTGTTCTCCGCGACCCGCTTGACAATGTCGGGCAGGCTGTGGTGCAGATCATAGTCATAGCAGCGGATCGTGCCCTCCATGTTCGCCTCGCCCGAGACGATGTTGAAGCGGGTGCCCGACTCAAGCTTGCCGACCGTCACGACAAGCGGCTTTTCGGGCGCGTTCTCGCGGCTGACGATCGTTTGCAGATTCATAACGATCGCGGCGGCGGCGACCGTCGCGTCGCAGCCCGTGTGGGGCATTGCGCCGTGCGCCGCCTTGCCGGTCACCTTGATGCGGAAAATGTCCGCCGAGGCAGCCGAAGCGCCCTTGCGCATACCGACCGCGCCTACCGGCATCATCGCGGCAATATGAATGCCAAAGATATAATCGACGCCCTCCAGCGCGCCCTGCTCGATCACCTTTTTCGCGCCCATGGCGACCTCTTCCGCAGGCTGGAACAGCAGCTTTACGGTGCCGCACAGCTCGTCCTTGACGCGGTTGAGCACCATTGCGGCGCCCAGCAGCATCGAAGCGTGGGTATCGTGGCCGCACGCGTGCATGAAGCCCTCGTTTTGCGAGGCGAACTCGAGGCCGGTTTTTTCCGTGATGCTCAGCGCGTCGATGTCGGCGCGCAGCGCGACGGTTTTACCGGGCTTTCCTCCCTTGATTTCGCCGATCAGGCCGGTCGGCTCAAAACGGCGATAGGGGATGCCGAGGCCGTCGAGCGCCTTCGCGATCTGATCGGTTGTGCGAAACTCCTGAAAGCTCGCCTCCGGGTGCATATGGAGATCGCGCCGAAACGCGATGATCTCAGGCTCCATCTCTTTCGCCAATGCTTTGATGTCCATATGGGATCACCTCTTTCGATTAAAGGAATCGGATCAGGATACCAGCGATAAAGACCGAGACGATGGTGACGCTTGTGAAGCCCGCGATAAGCATTTTGGGCATCATGATCGAGTTGATCGCGGCGCGCTCGTTCGCATCCTCCGCGGTGTTGTCGATCGCCTCGTTGGTCAGCATCACGTTGATCGGGAAGCCGAAAAACGCGTTGAGCACGATCACATAGGCCATATAGAAGCTCTCTTTAAAGATCTTGCTGGCAATGAACGCCATCAGCGCCATCGCCGCCGCGCTCATGAGAACGAGGGTGATCGCGATGCCGAAGACGGGCAGGATCGTTTCAAGCGAGGAGCCGGACAGGCCGCCGAACAGATAGAGCATCAGGATGGTCATCGCCAGGCCCTGCGCGTTTGCCTTGGTCAGGGCGTCGGTCTCGACGAGCTTCGTCTCGTGCGCGAGGAAGCCGAGAATGAGGCACCAGACATACATCGAGATATAGCCGCCCGTCAGCTTTTGCAGATAGAAAGAAATCAGCGTGATAATCGCGAGCTTGAACAGGGTGAAGTTGGTGCTGGTCGGCTTTTTCTTTCCATCGGCCCCCGCTTCTGCGGCAGCCTCGGCAGAAACCTTAAGCTCACCCTTTTTATAGAGCGCGGAGAGACGGCGCGCCTCTTTATTCAGGCAAAACGCGCCGAGCGGATACCCGACCAGGCACTGCACCGCCATGCAGACAATCGCTATGAGGGCGGCAGTCTGATTGCCGGCCTCAGCCGCAGCCTGGGAGACCATCGCGGTCGCGATGGCCGCGCCGCAGATCGGAGGCGTCGCGGCGACGGCGTTGGTCCAGCCGAAAATCGCCGCGCCGATCGTCAGACAAACCAGAATGATGGAGGCGAGGCCCATCAGCGTGACCAGCACGGTTTTCCACTGCGCGGCCATCGCCTTGCGGCCGATCAGCGTGCCGAGGTTCGCAACAAGCAGGCCGGAAATGACCTGGAACAGAACCGCCGTGATGCCCGCTCTCGAAACAAGGTCGGCGGGCAGGATTGTCCAGAAACCGGCGCAGAGCACAACCGTGATAACCAGCGCGCTGGGCAACCAGCCCTTTGTAACTTTGGTGATGATCTCACCGAGCACCATGACGCCCAAAAGAATCGACAGAGCGCCAAATGCGGAAATTTCGATAGACAAAATAAAAATCCTCCTTATTTTTGAGCCAAGGCAGCCCCCAATCGCCGCGCTTCGCTTTTCTGATACTATACCACTTTAACGCGACAAAATCAACCAAAACAGCGCATAAAGCTCGCTTTTTTTCAAGTATACATTTTTACATCTGCGCCGCGCACGGGAAATCTTGCCGGATACGTCGAAATATGCTATATTGAACATGGCGCTGCGACAACGGCAGGCGGTTAGCCACGCCACCCGACCGAAGGGAGGGCGTTTTTTTATTCTCCCGAAAAGCCCGATTTTGGCTTT
>CAZKRQ010000219.1:2419-3910 GCA_964555125.1 uncultured Oscillospiraceae bacterium | reverse complement strand
CCCCCAAAGGCCCCCGCACTCTATAAACTGGGTGCGGGGGCCTCTCGTTGCCGGGGCCAAGCCAGGAAGCTGGCTGCAAGCCTCAGGGCTTTTCTTCCGTGTCCCGGGCTTCATCTTCTTTTAGGACGAAAACACCGCTTAGGCGGTGTTTTCTGTCTCTTCGGGTCTTCGAGTAGGTTTAAGGTACGCCTGCGCACTTTGTGCGTAGGCTTGCAGACAGCGCACTTCGCGCTGTCCGAATAGCACGACCGCCGCACCCCGCAAGGCAAGTGTCGGCACGCCGAGAGCTGTTCGGCCTTGCTGGTTGCGGCTTTGTCGTGCTTTTTTGCTGATAAGGAATCGCAAGCGCACGCGTTGCGATTCCTCACACAATTTCTATTTTGGGGCGCCGCCCCGTCTCGGCGGCAGAAAGGACAAGGGAAGATGAAGTTTGAAGTAATTACAGCGGTAAGAGATTCGGGACGTATTTTAGAAAAAAGGTGGTCGTATAACAAACTAACTGCTTTGCGTTATCTCAGAAAGAAACGGGACGAAATAGATCAAGGAGGTGGAAGATTCTACATTCAAGTTTATTTGAAGGAGCGTTATTCATGAGTTTGAAAAAAATGGAAATGGTTAACGAATTGATGAACGAATTCGCAAATATGCTTGAGGTCGACGCGATTCTTGCAGAATCCGCTCAGCCGGAGTTAGCCAGAATCATCGCAGAGTATGCTAAGACTTTCGAGGATTTGAGGATTGAAATTCTAAGAGTTATCGATTAGAATAGAGGTTACAACATAGGAGGACTGTTTTATGGCAGAGATCACACTGGATGCAATCCGGGAAATTATGAAAGAAGAACTTGAACCAGTCAAAGCGGATATAATTTCCATGAAAAGCGATATTTCTTCGATGAAAGAGGATGTCGAAGAGATTAAGGAAAAAGTAGATGCAATTGACTTTTGGTGCAATGAACACGACAAGGACATTTACATCTTGAAGAAAAACGCTGGTCTTGCGATGAATGACTAATTAAACGAATCCCCGGGGTTTCCGGGGATTTTCTTTATACACGCGCGTTTATTACTACTATATAAATATGATTTTTGATATTATATTTAACGGTTTCCAAAGTCTTTTTATTTAGCGAAATGCTATACTCATCCCAACAGCTTTCTATCTTTTTGAAATCTTTACCTGCGAACATTCAAAAGCTTGGCAATTTCATTCACGTGAGAAATACCAATTAAATCGATAGAGTAATCAGCAGGTTTCAATTTCGCAAGGCAGCTCTGTGGTAATACGCAGGTAGTAAAGCCCAGTCTGGCAGACTCTGAGATTCTCTGCACGATATTCGTCACCGCGCGCACTTCTCCCCCCAGCCCGATCTCGCCAAATGCAATGAGCCCTTTCGGAACAGGGCGATCCGTGACGGCGGAAACAAGGCTGACCGCGGCCGCGAGATCGACAGCCGTCTCATTCATCTGCAAGCCGCCGACAACATTGATA
>CAZKRQ010000219.1:0-2409 GCA_964555125.1 uncultured Oscillospiraceae bacterium | reverse complement strand
GGCCGTACCAAGCTGGAGAAGAAAGAGCCCGCCCGTTTTTCCAGAACCGCCAACAGCAAATTCGTTCTGTTATAGTCTAGTCCTGACGAGGTGCGGCGCGGCGTGCCAAATCCGGTCTTGGATGCCAGCGATTGGATCTCCGACAGGATCGGCCGGCTGCCCTCCATTACGCAGGTCACGCAGCTGCCGGACACACTGTCGTCTCTTCCCTCCAACAGCATGGTGCTGGGGTTTTCTACGCCAAATAAACCCTGCGCTGTCATGTCGAATAAGCCGATTTCGTTGGTGGAGCCAAACCGATTTTTGGCCGAGCGCAAAATGCGATAGGCCAGATATTTGTCGCCCTCGAAATATAAAACGGTGTCGACGATATGTTCCATCACCTTGGGGCCGGCGATCGCTCCGTCTTTGTTGACATGCCCCACAATGAAGATCGGAACATCCTCGCTTTTTGCGGCGCGCGTCAGCAGATTTGTGCATTCTCTGACCTGTGTAACGCTGCCGGCCGAAGAGGTAATCGACTCGCAGCTCAGCGTCTGGATCGAGTCCACTACAACAAGATCGGGTTTGAGAGAAGAAATGGTTGCGAGGATATTGAAAATATCCGTCTCATTGGCAAGGTGCAGATTGCTTCCGCCCACGCCGAGCCGGTTTGCGCGCAGCTTGATCTGGTGCAGCGATTCCTCGCCCGACACATATAAAATTTTAGTCTGCTCGCCAATACAGCCGCACATCTGCAACAGCAGCGTCGATTTGCCCGCGCCAGGTTCACCGCCGACAAGCACAACCGCGCCGCGCACAATTCCGCCGCCAAGAACGCGGTCGAGCTCCGAAATGCCGGTGCTGCAGCGCATCTCGTCTCCGGCAGAGACCTCGTCCAGCGTTGAAACCTTCGCCGCGCGGCCAGGTCTTGCCGCGTCATGTCCGCTCGCGACCGAAGGCTCCACGACCTCTTCGGTCAGCGTGTTCCATTCTCCGCAATTCGGGCAGCGGCCAAACCATTTTCTCGAGGCGCTTCCGCAATTTGTGCATACATACATCGTCTTCAGGTTTGCCATGAAACAGCTCCTTCATAACTTTCAAATTCCAAATAGCCCAGATAAATGCAGTAGGCGATCTTTTTCTGATACTCCGGGTCGGACAGCTTTGCGAGCTCCTCCGCATTGGTCATGAAGCCGCATTCTACCAACACAGTGGGCGCCTGCGTGTGCACAAGAATATAGATACTGTCGGTGCCGCGCTTGATCTCTCTTTGATTTTCTGGCTGCAAGTGGGAGTGCACCGCTTGCTGAATCGATTCCGCGATCGCTTCGCTTTTTGGGCTTTTTGTGCCGTAGAAAACCTGCGTCCCGTGCTGCGAACGATCAGAAAAAGCGTTTTGATGGATGCTGATCATGACTGCGTCGGCGATCGAATCGGCGAGAATCGAGCGGTTTCTTGTATCGGCCGTCTTTAGCGAGCTGCTGGTATCCGGCCCTGATTTTGCCAGCGTCGTGTCGTCCGTGCGGGTCATCACAACAACGTACCCGCCCGCCTCAAAGTAATCGCGCAGCGCCAGAGCAATTGCCAGATTCAACTCCTTTTCGTCCTGTCCATCCACAACGGCGCCAGGATCAAAATCGCCGTGTCCGGCATCGATAACGATTACTCTCTTTGCTTCTACGCGCGCCTGTACCGATGCATAGCGAACGAATGAACCGCTAACCCGCAGCGCGAACAGCGCGCAGACCAAGCCGATGACAGTAAAACAACCAAATCGAATTTTTTCGCGATAATTCATGATAGCACCTCTCTTCCCTCTTAGGTACTTATGCGAAAAGAGCCGCTTTCATGCAATTTCAGATCGGAAACAAGGCATTGACTTCCTTTATTATAAACAAATTTTCCATAATCGAAAAGAGGAAATTCAATACGTCATATGGGCGCCTGCGAATTTTGCGCGAAGCATAAGGTCTAAATGAATAAAAGCTGCTACACCGCGATCGCGTTGCAATTGTTCATGCCGAAAGTAAAAACGCTGCGACAAAACGAAAAAGCCTCATAAGCAAAAAGGTTGGTGTCGAACTGAAGCGTCGCAAACATTTTCAAGCAAGCACCGCAGGGGCGCAGTGGAACCTTTTGTGGCAAGAGGAGCGACGGCGTGAGCGAGCCGATGACTTTTCAAAAGAAAAGTCGTCGCGAACGATACAGAGTCCGCGACGAAACAGAAACGGGAAATGAAAAAGGGCAATAAAAATATCACAAGGAAAACGCTTCGTAAAGGCGCAGGCCCGCAAAAAGTTGTTAGCAAGCCGCAGCGTCGCGAGCGCGCCTGTACCCAAAGACACTGGCAAGCGAGCAGCGTAGGCGCAGCGGGACTTTTTGCGGTAAGGAGGAGCGACGGCGTGAGCGAGCCGATGACTTTTCAAA
>CAZKRQ010000218.1:3598-3914 GCA_964555125.1 uncultured Oscillospiraceae bacterium | reverse complement strand
ACAACGCTGCGCAGGAGCTCATGCAGCAGCTCGGCATGACGGAGGACACGCAGGTATGAATCGGACCGACAGTCTACGGGCCGTTTTGGACGCGCTCGACGCGCCCTATAAGGCCGATGAGCCGCTTGACAGTTATACAGGTTTTCGCACCGGAGGCCCGGCGGACTTTGTCGTAAGCCCGCGCGACCGCGAGCAGTTTGTCGAGCTCGTGCGCTCGCTGCGCGCGCAGCGCCTGCCCTTCTACATACTTGGCAATGGCTCCAACGTGCTCGCGGCCGACGAGGGCTATCGCGGCGCGGTGGTGCTGACCGCGCCC